>CAZFLS010000166.1:0-2741 GCA_964518815.1 uncultured Candidatus Peribacteria bacterium | reverse complement strand
ATCATATACAAACCACAAAAGAAGATATGACTAATGCTTATAAATTAAGAATGTCATTTGTAAGGGAAAGTAATTGTAATGTTGTTATTTTGACATGACAATGAGAACCTTTGTTGAATAGAAAATTTTTAAGTTTTTTTGCACAAATGAATAAAAAATTAAAACCTTCTCCATTTAAATGTATTGAAATTCAGACTTCATGAGTAACCCTTGATGATGAATATTTAAAATTTTTAAAAGAAAAAGTCAATATTACAACAATTTCATTGAGTGTTTCTGATATATTTAGTTCTTCTTCAAATACAGAGTATAACAGAACTAAAAAATGATATGAAGTTGATATTGATAAATTATGTGACAAAATAAAGAGACATAATTTTAATTTAAGATTATCTTTGAATATGACAGATAAATATGATAAAGTAGAGCCTTATAAAATTTTTGAAAGAGCTTGAAAACTTTCTGCAGATCAAATTACTTTTAGAGTTTTATATACATCTTCATATTCTGATTGCCCTCAAAATAAATGGATCAAGGAACATTGAACTAATACCCAAAAACTAAAAGAAATAACAAATTTTATAGAAAAAAATGGAATAAAATTAAATATATTGCCCTTTTGAGCAACTCAATATTCTGTGAATTGAATTTCTACTTTGGTTGATGATGACTCTATGAATGGGAAATTAATAAAATGAGTTTCAAAATATCTTATTCTAAGACCAAATTGTAAACTTTATACACATTGGAATGACCCAGCAAGTTTAGTTTTTTAAAAAAATTTAATTTCTAATTTATAAAATTATGGTACTAGCACAAATGCAGGTAATGCCTTGAAGACCTGATAAAAATCTAGAGACAATGAAAAAGATTATAAAGAAGGCAAAAAATGATTGAAAAAGTTTAGTTATTTTCCCTGAGCTTGCAGTTTCTGGATATTTACTTTGAGATGAATGGGAAAACGAGGCTTTTGTAAGAGATTGCTTTGATATGAACGAAGAAATTGTAAAAATCACAAAAGGAAAAATTGCAGCAATTTGGTGAAATGTTCTTTTAGATTTTAATAAAGTTAACGAGGATTGAAGAATTAGAAAATACAATACAGCGTTTGTAGCACAAGATGGAAAATATGTCTCAAATTGAGTATTTAATTGATATACAATAAAAACTTTAATGCCAAATTATAGAGAATTTAGAGACAAAAGACATTTTACTTCATTAAAAGATTTAGCTTTTGAAAGGTGAGAAAGTATTAATACAATCAAAAAATATTTTCAGCCTTTTGATATAACTATAAATCAAGTTAAGAAAAAAGTTGGGGTTATTATTTGTGAAGACATGTGGGATGATGATTATGTAATTAAGCCTAGCGAATTTTTAAAACAAAATTCAGCTGAACTTATTTTAAATATTTCTGCTTCTCCTTTTTGAATTTGAAAACAAGACAAAAGAGATCGAATATTATCTAAGAAGAGCCAAAAAGGTGAAATTGTGTATTTAAATAATGTTTGAATACAAAATAATTGAAAAAATATTTTTGTTTTTGATTGAGCTAGCACTATTTATAAAAATTGAAATAAAATTATGCAAGCTCCTAGCTTTAAAGATGGAAATTTTGATGATAAAGAATGAATTAATAATTGAATAAATAAAACAGAAAAAATATTTGAGGCACTTACTTATTGACTTAAAGAATTTTTTAAAACCATAGGAAATAAAAAAGTCGTAATTTGATTAAGCTGATGAATAGATTCTGCAGTTGTAGCCGCATTATGTACAATTGCTCTTGGAAAAGAAAATGTTATAGCTGTAAATATGCCTTCAGAAAATAATTCCTCAACTACAAAAAATTTAGCTAAAAATCTGGCTTCTAACTTACAAATAGAGTATTTAGTGTGTCCTATCCAAGAAAGCTTTGATTATACCAAAAAGCAAATAGAAGATGTTTTGGATACCAAATTAGAATGATTGGTTTTGGAAAATATTCAATCAAGAGATAGATGATCTAGGATACTTGCAGCTATTTCTGCGGCAAAAAATGCAGTGTTTACAAATAATGGAAACAAAACAGAAATTGCTCTATGATACGCTACTATTTATTGAGATATTTGTTGAGCTATTTGCCCTATTTGAGATCTTTATAAAACTCAAGTTTATGAGCTAGTAAAATTCATCAATAAAAAATTTTGAGACATAATTCCGGTTTGAATTATAGATCTTATACCTAGTGCAGAGCTATCTTGAGAACAAAATGTAGATGAAAATAAATGAGATCCATTTATTTATGAATATCATGACAAATTATTATATCAATTTATAGAATTAAGAAAAGATCCCGAAGATATTTTGAAAACTTTTATAGAATGAAATTTAGAAAAAAAGCTTTGAGTAAACAAAAAAATAATTTGAAACTATTTTAAAAGCATAGAAGAATTTATAAATGATCTAGAAAAAATCTATAAATTGTTTAAGTTTAATTTCTTCAAAAGAGTCCAAGCTCCACCTATTCTTACAGTAAGTAAAAGGGCTTTTTGATATGATCTGGAAGAAGCTCAAAATGAAGTTTATTTCACGAAAAAATATCATGAAATGAAGAAAAATTTTTATTTAAAAAATAATATTTTGTAACTTATTATTTGTTGATTTTCTGGAGAAAATGGGGTTTGGGGTTAGCAACTTGTAAACGTTATAGATGAGTTTAATATTGGCAAAATACAAGAAAAAAGTATGTAGTCGAGCGA
>CAZFLS010000165.1:0-2746 GCA_964518815.1 uncultured Candidatus Peribacteria bacterium | reverse complement strand
TTGCTAACCCCAAAAGTTTTTGTTACTTTTTGCTTACAAAAAGTAAGATAAAATAATATAATAATAAGTAAAGCAATATTAGATAATAACTTTCATTTATAATAAGCTAAAAAAATAAATATTTTTATTTCGCTAAAAAGGAACCAAAAAAATATTTGACAAAACAGATTATTAAATATAATTGAAAGTGTAATAAATACACTTTAATAAAACTTAACAAAAAAATTATGGAAGAAAAAAATATTTTAGACACAACAGTAATATATGATAAATATTATTACAATTCAAAAGATACACTTAGAAAATTTTTAGAAAGTGATTATTTAAAAAATATAATAAAATCTGTATCAGAAAAATGTATAATAGTATTATGATGAGATGGTACTATGTTAAGAGTGATACAGGAAAATTATCACAAGCATACTCCCTTTTTATGAGTAAATTTCTGAACTAAATGATTTTTACTAAATGAAAAAGAGTTTTTGTATGATACAAATCTTAATTTTAAAAGATTTGAATATCCACTTTTAGATTTGCAAGTTAGATTTTGAGATATAATATTAAAACATGTTGCTTTCAATGACATTCAAATAAAAAGTGCTTCTTGAAGAGCATTAGACTTAAATTTTGAAATAGAAAATTCTCTTACAAGAAGAGTATTATGAGACTGAATTCTTATCTCTACTCCAGCCTGATCAACAGCTTATAATAAGTCAGCTCACGGACTAATTTTGAATCACGAATCAAATGATTTTATAGTTACACCAATTTGCCCATATGGTATAACTATAACAAAGCCTGTAATTTTTAAAAATGATTATAGTGTAAAGGTAACAAATAATAATGAAAGAAAAAGAAGACTATCTATATATACTGATAGTAATGATGTAATTGAGTGAACACAAGAAGATATTGAGCTAATCGTAAAAAAATACAAGGAAAAAGTTGCTATATTTATTGAAGAAAATTACATAAAACTTTGGAAAGAAAAAATATTAGCCGAGCAATGATATGTTGTTAATTAAAAATCATAAAATGTTATTATAAATTTAATATTTAATTATGGAACAGATAGCTTTATATTGAGGAGCTTTCAATCCTCCACATATATTACATGAAGAAGTTATAAAAACGATTTTAAGTAAAACTATAATCACCAAAATAATTATTGTGCCTAGCTGATTAAGATCAGATAAAACTTATAATATTTCCAAAGAATATAGAAATAACTTGATTAATCTTTTTATAAAAAATCTTTCATGATTAAATATTGAGTTAAATAAAGACTTTTTTTTAGATAAAATTCCTAGTACTACTATGGTTTGAATGGATGAATATTTTAAGAAAAAGTTATGATATTCTCCTTATCAAATATTCTGATCTGATGTTATTAAAGACTTAGATAAATGGTATGAACCATTGAAAGTAAAAAAATATATTCCAAAAATATTTGTTAGTAGAGAATGATTTGACCTTGATAATTCCTGATTAGAAAATTACTTATATGTAAAAATATCTTTTGATAATCAAAAATTAATTAAATTAAAACACTTATCTAGTACTATTATAAAAGAAAATATTAAAAAATGAATTTACACATGATTAAACCTAGAAATAGCAGAATATATAAAAGAAAAATGATTGTATCTAGAGAATTAGAAAAATACAAATTATATTAATTTTTAATTTAAATTTTATGAACACAAATGAATTACCAAATAGAAAAGTTTTATATAAATGAGAACACATTATTTTTATGGAACAAGATGTATTAAAGAATAATAAAATAATAAAATATGAATTAGTCGTGAGAAATAATATAAATTGAATTATAGCTGTTTTACCTATAACTGAAGACAAAAAAGTTGTGTTAATTAAACAATTTAGAATTCCTGTAAATGATACTGTTTTGGAAGTGTCGGCCTGATTATGCGACAAGGAATGAGAAGATGAAATTGATACAGTAAAAAGAGAATTACTAGAAGAAACATGATATACGTCTGATGAAATAAGTTATGCTTATACTACAGCATGATCTCCTTGAATTACTAGCGAAAAGGTAAATTGCTATATTGCGTTAAATGCAAAAAAAGCTTCTTATAAACAAAATTTGGATGAAATTGAACAAATTGAAGTTGTAGAAATACCTCTTGATGAAATTAATGATTTTATATTAGAAAATACTGTTAGTTGAGCCATTATAGACAGTAAAGTTTTGGCTTTATTATATTTTTATTTTGAAATAATTCTTAAAGGTAAAAAGTAAAATCGTAATTTGCTTTTTATAAAAAATTAATATTATGGGCTGTATATTTTACGCTTACAGAGCTAAATTATCTTTTAATAAAAATTTCTATGAAAAAAGGAAATAATATAGAACTTACAAAAAATATTTTTGATCTTTCGATCCCTGTAGTTGCTATAGATATTGTAATATTTACAATTTATAAAGATAAATTGTCCGTTGTTCTTACAACTAGACTCAAAGATCCGGAAAAGTGAAAATATATTATTCCAGGCTGAATTGCCAGAAGATGATTTAGTTTAGAAGAAAATTTTGATGCAATTTTATTAAATAAAACTTGAATTAAAAATATTTATAAAGAACAACTTTATACTTTTTGAGATCCAAAAAGAGATTCTAGAGGACATATTATTTCGATTTCTTATTATGCTCTTGTAAATAAAGATAGTTTTTTAGAAAATGTTGATTTTACTAGAGTTAATATTGTTGAATATAGTAAAT
>CAZFLS010000164.1:0-2748 GCA_964518815.1 uncultured Candidatus Peribacteria bacterium | reverse complement strand
TGCTTTGGTATCTTTATTCATTCAATCTTTTTGTTTATTTTCTGTGTGTTTTCCGATTTTAGTAAATAATAAATCACTCGCTGTTTTTGCTGCCATCCTGTCTACATTTTCTAATGTGTCAAGAGGCTTTATTGCAAGTGTCCTGACATCAGAAAAACTATTATTTACGCAAAATAGTATTATTAAAAAGCTTATAATTACTGTGTTAAAACGCATTTTATTTAACTCCTTTAAAATAATTTTACAGGCGAGGCACCTTAAATAGTTCAATCAATGAAAATTCAAGAAATGTTTCAATGTTGTCGATACCCAAATCCTTCATTTTAATCCATTCATATTCATTAAAATATACTAATATTTCCCCCGTTTTAAATAAATTATTGGCTATTGAATTTTCTCTAACTTTATTAATAACAATTTGCTTATTAGTTTTATCGATTTCATATTCAATACCGCATTTATCAATGATTAATTTTCGCATATATTCAATTACATCAGCAATTAATTTTTTGTTTTTTTGTTTTAATTCATTATAAATATCTGCATTCGGTTCCTGGCGATCATCACAATAGTAAAATTTAATATCAAAAGTCGAATTTTCTTCTACTTTTAAAAAGGCGTCAACTTGAAAAATATTTTTTTTTTCATTAAATTTTATATCCCAATCTTTTTTTATATCCAAATTTTTTTCTTCAAACATAAATGAAATTTTATTATTCATATTATTAGCATTTGTTATTTTTATTGTTGATTTTTGAGTTTTGCCTGAATATAATAAATTAGCACCAGCTGCAGCATACCAATAAATAGCCGATTTAGCATCATATCCAATACAAGGTTCGTTTAATAATGTAATAGTATATTCATTGGATTTACCATAATTATTATTTATAAACCATTCAAAGATATAAACTGAATACGTAATAGTATCAGGTTGTTGATCCATATCATCTATAAAAAAATTTGTTAAAAAAAATTCTTCTTTAGTTAACTGTCCGGTTTCTTTTGAACCATTTTTTTTATCATTTAAAGATTCTCTAAGCTTTTGTAAATAATTACGATTAATATTCAAATTACATATCCCGCGCCAGTGACCGCTAAATGCCTGCTCTACAGTCTTATTTATATTTATATCTGTGTCGTTAAATTTTTCGTCGAATTTAATACTTGCAGATTCATCAGTTTTTGAACAATTAAATAAACATAATCCAACTGAAACAATAAAAATAAATGACATAATTTTCTTCATAATAAAAAACCTCGCTACATTTTAAAAATAATCTTGAGCAGTTCCTAAAATCTGCAATTATAAATATTTTCTGAAATATCTGTTCCGTTTATATACACTTATAACCTACCATATTTTTTTCTTAATCTCAAAAATATCTTTTTCAGTTAAAAAATTATTTTCTTTCAAATCTGATATTTGTAATAAAAAATCCTCTCCGTTAGATATATTTCTTTTCTCGATTTTATCTATTAAATTAGTTTTTATTATATCTATTTCATCTTTTGTTATAACATCTGCTTTAAAAATATCACTTAACTCAAATAATCCTTTAAGAACATCATCGTAAATATCTGTATTATTTTTGTCTGTAAATTTAAGCATATATCTGAATTCTTTAAAATTTATTATTTTTCTGTTATATGAGGGTATAAACTTCAATATAAATTTTTCCCATTTATCATTTACAGTTTTCTGTTCAAATACTTTTAAAATTTCTTCTTTTCTATTTGCAAATTCAATTTGAGACAACATATTTTTTTCAAATAGTTTATAAGATTTTTCTAATGATTGCAATACATCATCTGTGTCAACAGTTTTTTTTTCATATTCCTGCCTTTCAGCTTCCTTCTTTTTTTATTAGCTTCATTTTCTTTTAAAGTTTGACTGATTGCTACCCCTATTCCCGTCAATAATACTGTCCATGAAATAGGCAACGCCCCATCGCAACCGCTTACAGTTAAAAGACAAATTGAAAACAATAATAATTTCAATTTCATTATATTACACCCCGATTGTTTACTTTTTTGACCGGATTAAAAACAAACCAGCAATAACTAATATAATTCCAACCAAATAGAAATTTACAAAACCAAAATCAGAATCATTAATTATCATTCGTGTTAATTCGGAAGCCGTTGATGAAGAAAAACCCATATCAGAAATCCTGCTGCTCATTTTGCTTCTTGAGATAAATTCATATAGAAAACAACCAACGCCCGCTATGCTAATAATTAATCCTAACGGATTTATTTTTTTATTTGAGTTTTTGTCAAAATCGTTCATAATAAAACTACCTTTTAATTTTTAATAAATATATTTTCCTTTTATTTTTTGCTTCCAAAAGTATTTGCTTCATTATATACATTATAAACACGCATTCGTTCTTTATGTTTTATTTTAATAATCAATTCTTCAAAGTTTAAATCTTTAAAAAAATTATCATCTTTAATTTTATTATATGTTGTTGCTGAAATTAAAACCTGATTAGAACCCGTTGCCGAGTTTATTCTTTGACAATAATTTATTCCATCGCCCGAATAATTTTCCTCATTATTTACATCAGTAAATTTAAACACATCTCCAATATGAAAAGATAAATGGAATGAAGGAAACATGTCTGAAATACTGATGTTATTTTTTTTATCATAAACCTTTTCAGGAGAATTATTAAGTTCAATAATAAATGATTTCATCATTGTTAAAAGCAAACCTATATCTTTGCCTATAATTATAAATCC
>CAZFLS010000163.1:0-2770 GCA_964518815.1 uncultured Candidatus Peribacteria bacterium | reverse complement strand
TGAAACTCACGATTTGATATTGAAAAAATTTGAAAAGACTTACTTCCAGAATAAGTTATAGAATATTGTATGAAAAATAAGATTCCATCTATTGCTTATACTTATAACGAACCAACTGCATTTTTTGAATATGCTTTTGAAACAATGAAACTAGCAAAAAAGAATAAAATAAAAAATATTTTTGTTTCAAATTGATATGAATCTAAGGAGATTTTAAAAATGACAAAAGGATATCTTGATGCAATAAATATAGATTTAAAATCTTTTTCATCTGAATTTTATGAAAAATATTGTGGAGCAAAATTGGAACTTGTATTAAAAAATATTGAATATTTTACTAAAAAAACTTCTGTATGGACTGAAGTTACAACACTAATTATTCCGTGAGAAAATGATAGTGAAAAAGAATTAAAAAGTATTGCAAAATTTTTAGCAAATTTAAGAGAAGATATTCCGTGGCATATTAGTGCTTTTTATCCAAGTTATAAAATGATGGATCATAAAGCTACAGAATTTGAAACCTTAAAAAAGGCTTATGATATCGGCAAAAAAGCTGGACTTAAATATGTTTATATTTGAAATGTAGCAAATAATTGATTTGAAAATACTTATTGTTATACTTGTTCAGAACTTTTAATAAAAAGAAATTGATATAATGTAGAAAAAATTGATTTTGATTGAAAATGTTTAAAATGCAAAACTAAAGTAAGTGGAGCTTTTAAAGAGTTAAGAGTTAAGAGCTAAGAGTTGAGATTTTAGAAAAAAATTTAGTTATCATTTTTTTGACTTTATAGTTCTATCTTTTATAATATTCTCAATCTAATTTCAATTTTAATCTTCAATTCTTATTTCTTAATTCTCGGTTCTAATTTATGAGCATAAAACATTACTATGTAGCATGATCTTTTTATCCAGAAAATCCTGATGTTTTGCAAAGTGAAATTGCAAAATTATTTCGCAACGCTGATGAAATTAATACAAAAGATATTAAAAAATTTCATGGTATAGTTTCACCTCATGCTGGATATATTTATTCAGGACAGGTAGCTGCTTATGGTTATAGATTGATTCAAGACAATTTGGAAAAAATATCAAAAACTTTTATACTTTTATGTCCCAGTCATTTTGAATATTTTAAAGGTGTTGCAGTTTGAATGTTTGATGAATTTGAAACTCCAATTTGAAATTTGAAAGTAAATATTAATTTAGCACAAAAATTATTAGATAAATATCCAGATAATTTTATTAATTCTCCAATAATATTTGAGAAAGAACATTCACTTGAAACGCAACTCCCTTTTATAAGATATATTTCTGATAAGATTCAAATTTTGCCACTTATATATTGAGAAACTAATGTAATTGAGATTTGAAATATTCTATCAAAAATTTCAGATGAAGAAGATACATTTTTTATTGTAAGTACAGATTTAAGTCATTATGAAGAATACGAAAAGGCATGCAAAATTGACGCCGATACTATCCAGGCCTTTTTATCAAAAGATATAAAAACTATAACCACTACTATGTGAGCTTGTTGAACTCATCCATGGCTTAGTTTAACACAAATTTCTATTAAAAAAAATTGGGAAGTAAAGTTACTTAAATATTTAAATTCAGGTGATACAGCATGAGGTAAGGAGCGTGTTGTGTGATATGGAAGTATACTTTATTATAGTTAATATTATTTAGTACAAAGTACAAAGTACAAAGTACAAAGTACCTAGTTATCTAGTACAAGGTAAAGTCAAAAGTTAAAAGTCAAAAATAAGAAAATATATATTAGACTTAGTAAGCATTTTTAAAATAAAAGTTAATTGTAGGAAACTTTAAAAAAGAAGACTTTTACTTTTTAATCTTTATTACATGAATTTATTTCAACAAGAATGTTTAATTTTAGCTAAAAAATCTATTTTAGAAGAATTTTGAAAAGATAATCTAAACAATTTTATTCCTAGCGATAAGAAATTATTTGAACAAAAATCATGTTTTGTTACTTTAAGAAAAGCTTGAAATTTACGATGATGTATTTGATCCATTTTGGCTCATCAAGAATTATATAAAGACATAATATCAAATGCAAAATCTGCTGCTTTTAATGATCCGAGATTTTCTTCTTTAACTTTTGAAGAAATAGAAAAATGAGATATGTTTCTTGATATCACAGTTTTATCACCATTAGAAAAAATAAATTTCAATTCTATTGAAGAACTTTTGAAATATTTATGAGAAAATCGTCCATGACTTATAATCAAGCTCTGACTAAAACAAGCTACATTCTTACCATCTGTATGGAAAGAATTAAATAATCCAGAAGATTTTTTAATTCATTTAATTTACAAAGCAGAAATTAACCCAGAAGATTTTAAAGATAATTTTAACAAAGTAGAAATTTCAGTTTATAGTGGAGAAGAGTTTGGAGAAGAATTGAAAATAATTAAAAAGTAGAAGAGCACAAGAGTGGAAAAGTAGAAAAGAATTGAAAATTGGGAATTAATGATCCAATTGTTCATCTTTTTTTCTTTTAGCGTATAAATTATGACATAGTTTTTTTGGTTTTTATAAGAAAATGGAGTTTCAAGAAAATTTCTAATATCTAATTACAAATTTCTAATAAAATTTAAAATTTTTAATTTACTAAACACCGGAAACTAAAACTATATTATTTGTTGATTTTCTTAAGAAAATGGGGTTTGGGGTGAACAATTTGTAAACGTCTAAGATAAAACTAAATATTAATAACGAACGTAACTAAGTAACATAGTCGAGC
>CAZFLS010000162.1:0-2800 GCA_964518815.1 uncultured Candidatus Peribacteria bacterium | reverse complement strand
AATTGAAAGGGTTTATAAATAAAACTTTTTCGGCAACTTTTTTCATACAACCTTTTAATCAAAGTTTTTCTGTTTTAAGTACAAATTTTATTTGTTTAGAAAATTCAATATTTAATAGAAGTTCATCTAATTTTTCATTTACTTTTTTATCAAGAAGCTTGAAAATTTCTTTATAGTTATCATTTAGGTCTATGTCTAGGTCTTTGTTAAAAATTTTGTCATAAATAACCTCTAAAATTACCTTAAGTCAAATGTCATCGTTTTTAATTAAGCAAGTTTTTGCTTTTAATAAATAGGGTTCAAGATTTTTTGGGTCATTTGCAATTGCACTTTTTATATAAGTTTCAGCAGGTTTTATTCTTAATCTTGAAATATATATTTTAGCTATTTCTGTGTCAATCTTTGATGATAATTCAAGAATTCAATTAAATTTTGATATTGAAGACGCTCTTTTTAAGTATTTTAAAGCTTTTTTATTTCTTCATAAAAATTTATTAGACAGTCAGGCAAATAAATTATTCTTTAAATCGCTTCAAGATTTGTCTGTTCATTTTTCAAAACATTCACATGCTCATTCAAACTCTTTCATCTCAAATAATTCTGCTCAATTATTGTAATATTCATCTGCTTCGGTTTTTAAAGGAGATTTAAGAGTTTTGGAAATATTATCTAATATTTGAGTTTGATTTATTAATTCTGAGTAAATATGAAATTGAACTATACTTTGTTTTTCTAAATTTCTATTAATTTCACTTATTCAGTCTGAAATAGCAGTAAATCAGTAAGCAAGAGTAGTTTGTATGCCCAAAAGAATATTTGATACAACTTCTCTTGTATAAGCTATTTCATCAGCAATAATTTTATTTCATACAACTATTCTCTCTAATGAATTATTTGTTCTTCTTTGTAATTCATTTCATTCCTCAATGCCTTCATGTATTCTTCATAAATAATGATTTCAAACTCTTTGCAATTCGTTTCACTCTTCAATACCTTCGCCAATTCCTCGTAAATAATTATTACCTATTCTTTGTTCTTCGATTTGAACTTGTCACTGTTTTACTATAATATTTTGCAAATAGGTCTGTGCTCTTGATTGCTGATGAATTCAAGTCAATCAATCAAGATCAACAAGAGGGGTTATCATTCAATTATTGTCCTTATGTATTATTTTGGCTATTTTACTAGACATTTCTGGACCAAATACTCAATTTTTTATAAAAGTTCTCAATACTTTAGAAGACATTCGTCACTCTTTTACAAGGTCAGTAACTTTTTTTCATCTGGATTCCAAAGCTATATCAAGAAGTCTTGCCTGTCTACTATTAATGCTTCAGAACTTATCAAGCCTACTTTCTTCATCTTCAATTTGTTGTAATCTACTTTCATATTCTTGTTCTTTATACCTTCATTTATTCTTCATTAAAGTATTTTTTTGTTCTTGTAATTCTAACATTTTCCTATCTGTGTTTTTTCTATAAGCTATCGCTTCACCTCAAGACATTCAAGCTCTAAGACATCCTACAAAATAATCTCAAAAAATATGTCTTAATCATTTTTCTCAATATCATCAAGTTGTTCAATAAAGTGCAACAAGAGTATCTTCTCCATCTACACTTAATTTCTTTGCAATATCATAAAAGCTTCTCTTTCTGGGTAAATTCATTCCATATGTTCATTCAACAGCATTTCTAACATCTTCCAATCAATCTTGTACAGCTTCAGAAAGGTCTGTAATATTTCCGCTAAGTGTTTCAAATCAGCTACTATTACTTCTAGCGACATCTGAAAGTAAATCTCAGATTATCATAGCATTATCATTTTGATTATCTATAAGATCTCTTACAGAATCTCTATATCCTCATCTTGTATCATCAACTCTTGAAGGATAGTTACTGTATCTCTGTTCTTCCTGAAGAGTATTCATTTTCTCAAGGTTTTTAGCTATCTCTTCTGTATTTTTCGAAGTCCTATAGATATCTGCTCTAGTACTAGTCGCAGGATCCACGAAATACTCCCTCAGAAGTGGCAAATTAAGCGTTGCATTATTCAACATTGGAGTATCATTATTTATTGGTTTATTTGGCATAAAAATATTTATTAAAAATTATTGTCATTTATAGTAAATTTTAAATAGATAGACTGATTTTATTACTATTTATTCTTGAAGATTTACATTTATTTATATATATTTTGTGTTCATAATTTTATTAAGATTAAGGAAACACGGAATAAATGATCGATTTTTATAACAATATTACTTTGTAGCCAAGATATTCCTGTAATGAAGGCAAATTTGGAAAATATACAAGTTTTGAATTATATTTATCTAAAGTCATAATTGTATTATTTTGTCTTGTCATAACTGCTCATTTTTTATACTGTTCAATATTTACTATATATCATCATTCAGCTCATCCGTTTATTGTTTTAACAAAAACTTTTAAAAATGTTCATAACTCTCTTGTATTAAAAACGATAATATCATTTGGATTGAAACCATTATTAATAATAGTTTCTCTCTGTTCGTTTCTTGTTATTAGTTCTATATCACTTTTTACTTTATTGGTAACATCTCTCAATTGAACTGTTATAGGTTCTCATTCTGTTGAATCAATAATAAACTCTTGTTTTATCATTCCTATCTCATCACTTGTAATAATTCATAATATTTTATTATTTACAACAACTTGAACATTTTCATTAGGCAGAGCATAATCTCAATCCAAAGGAGCTGCTTGAATTAGTAGCTTAACTCTACTTCTATCTATTCTTGAAGTTGAACATTTATTTATAAATT
>CAZFLS010000161.1:0-2804 GCA_964518815.1 uncultured Candidatus Peribacteria bacterium | reverse complement strand
CATTTTGTAATTTCTATTCATTTGTTTTAAAAATAGTTTTTCAGATAGTCCTTAATTAAAAAAAATCCAGATCTAACATACAAAGAAGCTGTATATAAATATTTTATTAAAAATTATAACTTAGATAATAATATAAAAAATATTTTTAATCTTAATTAAATAATTATGAAAACAATTAATAATGAAAAGGAAATGACAAATATCATTAATGATATACATAAAGAAAAGAATCCTATTATATTAGCAATGATATGACAACCAGGCTCAGGAAAAACATATTTTGTCTCAAAGCTAGAACCATTACTAAAAGAAGATGGCTATCAAGTTGATAAAATAAAAGTACACAATAATTATATAAAACCGTTATATGAAAATCCAACATTAATAAAAGAGATTTTATCTTCTACAAAAGATATTAAAAAAACAAATGAAATATTGCAAAAAATACGATTACAAAAAAATAATATTATTTCTAATTTTTGACCAAATTTCAATCTTCCATGAGCTTTTGAAGCAGAAAAATTTGTCGAAGATTTAAATAATTTATCCAAAGGTAATAGTCTACTTATAAAAGAATATTCTCCTTGGGATAGAGTTTGTACGAAAGAAACATTGATTATTCCATCAGATAAAAAAGTAGTTATGGTTGAATGACCAATGGCAGTAATTCCTGAATCAGAATATGAATTTTGTAATATTAATAACGAGCAAATAGAATTTAAGAATGTAATTATTAGTAATAGCTCAATATATGATTTAATTTTTTCCGTAAAAGCAGATATATTAACTAGAGTTTTAAGACGTTTCAGACGATGTCTAAAATGCCCTAAAAAAGAAAATTGTCATGATAATACTCCACTTTCTTCATTTGAATTTCATGAGCAAAGGGAGCGAAATTGGCTCAGTTTTGTAGAAAGAAAAGTAAAAGATAAAATATTTTTTCTGACAAATACTCTTACAGAAGATGAAGTAGCAATTATGGATTTTTCTAAAAGTAATATGCAAAATGAAATAGTTTTTGTACCAAAAGAAAAAGGGTTATCTTGAAACATTAGTCTTAAATTTGATATTAACAATAAAGTAAATGTGACTATCAATATAGTATCTCCCTTTGATAATTCAAAAAGATGTCAATCATTTAGCTTAGGAAATGTTAATAAAGAAAAAATTATTGAAGCAATGGAAAAATATTTTGAAAGAAGTTAGAATTTAGTTTTATATCAAAGAAGTATTGAAAAGAATATTTTTAGAGCTGTAAAAATTTGTGAAAATAAAGAAAATGTGCTAGTATGCTCACTGTAAAGCTTACTTTATAATCTATATTACTTTTATGTCTGTATTAATATGAGATAAATTAATAGAAGCATTGGAAAATTGAGAAATAAAAGTTGATCCATTAGATAAATCTTGTATTTGACCATGATCAATCGATCTGACTTTATGAAATGATTTTAGAATTTTTAAAAAACAAATAAATATTTATCATTTAGATAATAATTCAAATTTTGAAGATATTACAGAATTGGTAAATATAAAAGATTCTGAAAGTATAGTAATAAATCCTTGAGAAATGATTCTTTGAATCACAAAAGAAATAATTACTCTATCTGATGATATTAGTTGATGGCTAGAATGAAGAAGTAGATTTGCCAGGTTTGGACTTGCTGTACATATTACTGCAGGCTTTATGAATCCATGAATTTCTAATAAACAAGTTTTAGAAATTGTAAATATGTGAAATACTCCTATTGCTCTCTATCCAGGAACTAAAATTTGTCAGTTTATTTTTGAAAGATGTGAATGAAGAGCAAAATATAATTGAAGATTTGGTAATCAAACTAAACCATAAATATATTTTTAGAAAATCTTATCTAAGAAAATCTTTTGACATAAATAAAAATTTTGTATAATACCTGAAGAAGTAAAATTAAAATATAAAAACAAGATATGTCAAAGAAACCCTACTGAGACATAACAAGGCCGAATAAAAAAATAGAACAAGAATTCAAAAAAACTGATTCAGTACTGAATCAGTTTTTTTTTAACCAAAAACTAAAATTCTTAGAAAAGAAATTCTATAATCTAGTTAAAAAAACCGGAAGCATTGCTTCCGGTTTTTTTAACCTTTATTTCTTAATCAAAATAAAAATAAAAAGAAATACAAAAACAATAACAAAACCAAAAACTTCTCTACAACTTTATTTCTTAACTTTAAAAAATATGAACACATTAACATCAAGTGTATCAGGAAGAGCTCCTGAAATTCATACCTTAGAATCATGAATAGATAGAGTAAACGCAAGAATAAGAGAACTTTTGGAAATAAATGAAACAATCATAATAAAAGTGGCTGGATGATCTGCATCTTGAAAAACAACAAAAGTGTCAGAAGAAATACTTAAATACTTCCAAGATCAGATAATAAAAATCTCAATGGATGATTATTATAAATGAAAAACTTTCATGAAAGATGAGGAACAAAAAGGAAATGACCTAAATTGGGATCAGCCGGAAGCACTAAATCTAGAATTACTAGAAAAACATATAAACGAGCTAAGATCCTGAAGAAAAATTAAAAAACCAGTTTACTGTATGAAAACAAGCGAACCAATAGGAGTAGAAAGTGTAGAACCTTCAAAACTAATACTTCTAGAATGACTCTTTACTTTAAGAGATGAGCTTACGGAAACTTCAGAACTTAAGATATTTGTAGAATCTGATACAACTACAAGATTGACAAGAAGAATACTTAGGTAGTGTTAACATAAAAAGTTGCATTTTTTAAATAAATGAGTAAAATGCGA
>CAZFLS010000160.1:0-2812 GCA_964518815.1 uncultured Candidatus Peribacteria bacterium | reverse complement strand
GCTTTAGAATTAGATGTAATTTATAATAAAAAAGAGACTAAAGATAATTATGATTTTGTAAAAAATAAGCTCAAAGAAAAAGAGCATGAACAAGAAAAGAAACAAGAAGAACAAAATGAATCCTGAAATTGAAGTGAAGAAAACAATCAAAATGAAACTTGATCATGACAAACAAAGGAAAACTATTGAACATGAAAAGAAAATTGATCTAATTGATCTGAAAATAATCAAGAACAAAATAAATATTGAACTTGAAATCAAAATAAAGAATCATGATCTCAAAGCTGATCTGAAAAATCATGAAAAATTTGGACAAATACAGGACAATTTAATTCTATATGAAATCAAAAAGAAGAATGATTATCATCACAAGAAAAACAAGAGCTACAAAATTATTTAAAATATCTTAAAGATATTCAAAATAATAATGGCCAATATTTGCAAAGATGATGAATAGAAAATAGGTCAACAGTAGAAAATTTACTGGATAGAATGTTTTGAGAAGATCCATTTTTTCAAGATATAATGCCAGATAATAGTAATGGCGGTAGAGACTGGTAAAAAAATTACTAATATCTAAAATCAAAAACTTTACGAACTTTATTAGATATTAGTAATTATGTATTAGAAATTTTTTATAAACTATTCTTATTATAAAGTAAAATCCTGTCTTTTCCTTTCTTGTTTTGAATAATTTTAAATGGTTTGTGATTTTTAAATTTAAAAGTGTTTGATATAATAACTGTATTATCTCACATATTTTTGAAAACAAAATCTTCTATTCTTTCCATATATTCTGTAAGTAAATATATATAAATATAATCATATTTTTCAATAGAAATATTTAAGAAATTTCAATGGAAAAGTTCTATATTATTAATTTTGTAGATTTTATTTATAAATTTTCAAAACCAAATTGCAGCAAAATTTATATCATATCAAACTGCTTTTTTTATTCATAAATGTTTTACAAAAAGACGTAAAGCTTTACCATCTCAACAACCAAGATCAATTATAGTTTTTCAAGGAATTAATTTTAAATTTTCTTTCATTAATTTTATGTCTTCATCATAAATTGGTACATAGGGCACTCCACGACAAAATGTAATTGAAATAAAAGATCAAATAAGATAAATCGCTATTCATAGAGTAACTAAAAGTTGCAAAATTAAAAGAACATAAACTAAAAACAACGTCATAAATATGAGTTATAAATTAAAGTGCTTGTCTTACGTCCGGACTCGAATCCGGACGTAAGATTTCTAAAATTATTAATTAATTAGAAATTTTTTAGTATTTGGTTTCAGAAAATTTTCTTGGGTTATTACACTTTTTCAAGTTTTTTTCTCCAGTTCTTTTCTTGCGTTTTTTGCTATAGATCATCACTTTTTTGCTGGAATTTTATTTTGCTCTAATCATTTTGTTTGCATAGTTTCAGCTATTTGTCTTGTAGATAATTCTGCCAAAGCTGTAAAAATAAGTTCTGCTTCGCTCATATGGTCGCGGAGATTTTGAGTTTTTAATCCTTTAATATTTTTATGATCTTTTACTGATAATCAAGTCCATTCTTCATGAATAATATTTGTTAAAATCGCAAATTCTTCTGATTTTTTTACATCATTTTCTTTCCAATAATCTGTAAGTTTATTTCGTGTTTCCTGTCACATCATTCTTTGTTGGATCCATTTTTCACTTCTTCCTCATTTTTTCCAATTTTCCCTTGCTCTATTTATAGATTTTTCTGGATCTGCAATTTCTTGAATTCTTTCATAACCAGTACGAGCAAGCCATAATTTAATAGGTTCGGCTTTTGGGCTCGGTACTGACTGAATGAGTCTTAGTAGAGTTTCTGTATCTGCAACATCTGTCTTATAATATTTACCATCAGCTGACTGCATTTTCAGTTGGTCACAATTTGTGGCCAACTCACTTCATTCTTTTTTTAAACGATTCTTAAGTGTAGTCCAATAACTTTTTGCTTTTTTGAAATCTTTTTGTTCAGTAAGTACAGCGATAATATCAATAACAGAAAAATACCATTTTTCTAATTTTTCATCATATTTACGACGAATTTTATATTTTTCAAATATTGCCAAAGAATTTTTCATAGATAGTTAGAATAAGAAATAACGCAATAATAATATACTTATTTATTATAAATCAAAGAAAAAAGAAAGAAAAAAATTAAAACCCAGCAATCTTAGCATGCTGTTTTATTTCTTCATCAGACAAAGCACGATTGTAAATTTTGATGTCATCGATTATTCATGGAAATGAATAAGCACTGTCTGTAACGGTTCAGTTTATATCCGACGCGGTTCATATGGTAACATTTGATGTTGATGCTGAAATTTTTAGTCTATCAAGTACAATATTTTTATTATTCAAGATTCAATTGATATAGATTTTTTGACTGTTTGTATCCCAAATTCCAACAATAAATAAAAATTTATTTGAATTTTGATAATCTAATGTACGAGTACCAGAATACTTATTTTTAATATTGTAATGTATAATTATTGGTTTTTCATATTCATCAAAGTAAAGAAGAGGAGCATCAAATCATCAAAATATTCGTCATTGAGTTGTACCATCTGTTTGTTTCATTACAACAGCAGAAATAGTATATCAGTTTGCAAATTTATCAGAATAAGTAGATACTGTAAAACTCGGTATAAAAATTCTATTATCAGATTTTGTAAAGTAAAAACCTTTTCAAATATGCCCTCAGGTTAAAGTTGGTAAAATTGTACCACTAAAAATTCCATCATTCCCATTTCAACTTAAATCTTTTAACTTTCAATCATTTCAA
>CAZFLS010000159.1:0-2842 GCA_964518815.1 uncultured Candidatus Peribacteria bacterium | reverse complement strand
CTTTTTAATTTTAAATTATATATTTTAATATTATTTGAAATAATAATTTCTCTTTCTCATAATTTATTAGAAAGATTTGATCAAGAAAAACTATCATTAATAACTATAGTATTGCCATTAATCTGTTTTATTTCTCATATAATTGTTTTTATCTCATAAATCTGATTTGTATTTCGTAAATTTGATCAAGAAAAATTTGCTAAATTATTTTGAGATTTAACAAACTGCTGAATCCTTAATTTTAAAACATAACCCGAAGTATAATATCAAGCTACAAAAAACACTACAGCAACAAACAAAATTAATAAAGATAATTTTTTAGACATAGTTTAGAAGATAAGATGATAAAAATGTTAAATATTTTAATCTTTTACACAATCTGTAATA
The DNA here is from genome assembly GCA_964518815.1 of uncultured Candidatus Peribacteria bacterium. Taxonomy (GTDB): domain Bacteria; phylum Patescibacteriota; class Gracilibacteria; order BD1-5; family UBA2023; genus CAYRGR01. The sequence goes on along the minus strand of CAZFLS010000159.1, from coordinate 2,455 downwards.
GTTGAAAATGATGGAATACAACCGCTAGAACTACCATACTCCAAAAGTGAACACTGATACAATTCATAAGAAGATTTAGTATCAAGAAGTTGAACTGCAGTAAATCATGGCGCACATCATCAAAATTGTCCAGGAAATTCAAAAAATCAAGTATTGTTAGTATCTTCTACCAAAGGAAAGTGTTTACCTTTTGGTATTGAATTTTTATCGTAAATCCAACTATCAAATGAAGGAAGATATGAACCAGTTACAATAACATGCACGGCATCAGACTTATTATCTACTCTAGCTGCACAATTAATTGACCAGGAAGGATTCATACCATTATCACAAGTAACTTGATCTGCTTTTTCTGAGGAATTGCAAGAAGCAGTACGACTAGGATCATAATCGAAAATATATGAACAAGAATCAATTTTTACTAACCTTCTTCAACTTACAGAATCTTTTCTTGTTGAAACTGTAATTTTAATATTTGCTTTATTAGGTTCATAAATACTTCCAATCAATGTTTCTGTTTTTGCCCAGTTATTATCTCATCATGCAGCAGATCATCACGAGGTTCATCAATCTGCGAAAATTGTTCAATTTACAGTTAAATTTCAAGTAATGTTTGTATTTCAACTTACAGTTAAGGTTGAAGTTGGATTGTTTGTACCTATACCTACATTACCTCAAGTATAATAGATATTATTACTACTATTTAACCATTGACTGGTTCATCATACTCAACTTGGCGATACACACATTAATTCTCAAGTAGAAGTATATCATATCAATACTTTTCAATCCTTACAATTATCAAATAATTTACTAAACTTTCATCATGGAGTTTCTCAAGTTGGAGCAGAAGAAGGCCAACTTATAGATGTAGATGCAGCATAAATTATTCATCATATTCAAAGACATACAAAAAGTAAAAACAAAAAAGCATTTATTGCTTGATTTTTTACTTTAAAAAGAAGGTTTTTCATAGTAAAATAATTATGAAATAAATTAATTTATTTTTATATAAAACCAAATCTTGCTTATACTATACTATTTTTTAAAAAATGCAAGAAAATTAGGTATTTTTTCTTTTAGTGAAATAAAAATATTTATTTTTTAGATTATTATAAGTGAAAGTTTGGTATTTAATATAGTTTATCTATTTATTTTTTTCAGAAAATAAACAAATAATAGTTTTAGTTCCTGGTTTTTAGCAAATTAAAAATTTATAATTAGAAATTTTCTTGAATCTTTTTTTACTTTTGACTTTAAATTTTTTACTTTATACTTATTAATGATAAAAAATATTAATTTTTTAACTATTTTAACTCGTTAATATTACAAGTATGTCTAAAACTGAACTTCTTTTCCCTGCTGGAAATTTTGAAAAAATGCAATATGCAATTGCTTATTGAGCAGATGCAGTTTATGCTTGAGTACCAATGTTTTCACTCCGAGCTAGAGAAAATCAATTTAGCTGGGAGACACTAAAAGATGCAGTAAAATATTGTCATGATAGATGAAAAAAAATATATTTTACAGCAAATATTTATGCTCATAATGAAAAAATAAAACCTTTCATGGAGGCATTTAAAAAAATGGAAGCATTGAAACCTGATGCGTATATTATGGCTGATCCTGGGTTAATTCAAATGGTAAAAGATAAATATAAAGATGCAGAGATTCATTTGTCTGTACAAGCAAATAATACAAACTGGGCTCAGGTAAAATTTTGGGGAAAAATTTGAATAAAAAGAATTATATTAAGTCGAGAAATTTCACTTAGAGAAATAAAAGAAATCAAAGAAAATTGTCCAAAAATGGATCTAGAATTTTTTGTACATTGAGCAATTTGTGTGGCTTATTCTTGAAGATGTCTACTTTCAAATTATCTAGCCAGAAGAGATCCAAATCAATGAGTTTGCGCTCATTCTTGCCGTTGGGAATATAAAATTTTCAAAAATGAAATAAACTGAAATGATTTATATGAAAATACTTGAAGACCAGAAAATTACAAAACTCTAGATTGAGAGTATTTCTTTGAAGAGAAAGAAAGAAGATGAGAATTACTTCCCGTAGATGAAGATGAGTTTGGTACATATGTAATGAACTCTCGTGATATGTGCCTTCTTGATTATTTGCAAGAATTAAAAGATGCTTGAATTATGAGTTTTAAAGTAGAATGAAGAAGTAAGACAATTAATTATTTAGCATGAGTAGGAAGAGCTTATAGGAAAGCTGTGGACGCAATTGATGCTTGAAAAAAATATGATAGCAAAAAATTAATCGGCGAACTTTTTGCAATTTCAAATAGATGATATACTCCAGGTTTTTTAACATGAGATTTAAAAGAAAATAGTATTTATTACGATAAAAATTTGGAGTTAAAAGAAGAAGACTTTATTTGAAAAATTTTAGAATATGATAAAAAGAAAAAATTAGCATTAATTGAAGTAAAAAATAGAAT
>CAZFLS010000158.1:0-2873 GCA_964518815.1 uncultured Candidatus Peribacteria bacterium | reverse complement strand
AGCAGAGCTTAAATTAGCATATAAAACTTTTTTTAAAATTTCTAAAAAATCATCTTCTGATAATCCACCAATAGATGTTCATAATCAACTAATTATTAATTGCTTACTTCGATATCATAAAACTCAAATTAAAGCTCTTTCAAGTATTTTTTTATTACATTGTATATTATCATCAACAGAAATTACTTTAAAAAGATTATTTGTTATTTCAAACTCTTTATTATTAATACACTCATTTGGGAAGTTTATTTTAATTTGTGCATCAAGTCATCATCAAAAAGTAAATTGTGGATTACTAGCAGTTACTATTTTTCCTCATTTATCTTTTTGAACTTTAAATATATTTCAATGGATTGCTTCTAATTCTAAACCCCATTTATTTTCTTTAAATTCTTTAAATAATAAATCAACTTTTTTTACTAATGATTTATTTTTATCACAAAATATTAATTTATACATGTTAAATAATGTTAAAAATTAAATATTATTTAAACTATCTAAACTCTTATCTTTATCTAATTCATACTCCATTGCTATTTTAATATCTTCATCTATAATTTGTTTATCTTGTTGCTCTCAATATTCTTTCCAGTCTTCTACTGTCATCTTAGATACATTATTTAATGCAATCATATCTACAAGTTTTTCGTATGTCATAGTTTTTTAATTAGTTATAAACTTTATACAGACATATTATTCATTTATTATTATTTGTCAAATCTTTTTTTAATTTTCTTTTAATATTCCTCGATATATCGCTTTAAATACTTGATTTTTTCTTCTAAATAATCTTGAGTTATTTTTAATGGGATATGTGCTAAACTTTGTAATTGATCTAAATATACTCTTCATCTTTTATTCTCTAACCATATTGTAAATTCGGTCGGTGTTTGATGGGCTGAAAACTTACTAGAAAAGGTGTGACACCCAGAGCAAAGGCAAATTCAATTTGGAATGTACCATCTAACACTTTTATTATTACGGCTGAATATGTGGTGGGCGTTTAGATACTCTCTTTTTCAACAATGTTCACACTTTCAAATCTTTCTAATACATTCACTCCATAATTTATCACACTTCTTTTCTAGTGGTCATAATTTTTTCATTTTTCCTATAAAATTATAGTATAAGTTAAAATATTATATTTTTTTAGCAATTAAATTATTATTTATAATAACATCTAAGTTATCTCTTTCTAATTCATTTTCAATAACCTTAGATATAATTTCGTTATCTACTCATAGATTTAATAATTCTTTTGCTTCTTCTAGTGAATTAGTTAAATGGTCTACTCTCATATTTTTAAGTCTTAGTTCTGATGTACTAGATTCTAATAATGAATCTTTTTCTTTGTATTCATTAAATAAATCTTCTAATTGTTGTGTAGTAAATTTATATAACTTTTTATAAGCCATATATTCTTTCTTATAGTTAATTTTATTTTTCATAATTAAATAGTTAAATTATAAATAATTTTGTAATTGTCTATTTGAGGCAAAAAATCTTTTTCAATTATCTAGTCTGATAATTCTATAAAATCTGCTATAATAATCTATTGTATTTCAAATAATACATTTTATTCATTCTATTTTTAATACAATTCAAATAATAATTGGTTTATAATTAGTTTTCTTTTTCATAATTAATAAAGTTAATAAATAAAATTATTTATAAGGACATTTTTCTGTTTTTCTCATTAAACATAAAGCATAATCCTTAATAAATTTTAATAAAATATATTCTTTTTGAATAGTATTTGATAGTATTTTTTTGGTTTCTTCTATGTAAAAATTAAAATCATCTCAAATTTCTTTTAATTTATTATTAGTCCATTCATCTTTCTTTTTTTTATTTTCATAATACCATTTTTCATATTCAGTTCTTTTTTTATCTTCTTCCAAACTATTTTTATTTCTATAATGGTCCATAGTATTTGTAATCTCTGTTATAAGATTTTTATTTCAAAAAAATATAATATGTCATTTAGAGTCTATAAGTTTTATTAAAGGATCTGTCCAAGATAACATTTTTTCGAATTTTTCAAATTCAGATTGTGTAAGGTCAAAAAATGTTTTATCTTTTTTATGGACTCTTATAGTCTTAATTTCAGTTTGTAATTCTTGCATAATTTAAAAGTTAAGAAATAATAAGTGTTGGTGTTTGTTTTTGTTTTAGTCATTCTTTTAGTCGTACAGCTTCATTGTAAACTTGTGCATAGTGTTTATATAAAGTTTCTCAATTATAAATTTTTCAATACCAAAATTCTAATTTTTGTGTAAGTTTAATTAAATTCAAACAAAATTCTTGCCTGGTCATTTGTGCTAATTCACAAGTTTGACCAAATTCTTTAGCTGTTAGTATATTTTTAATTCTTTCTCTTTCATATTTTCAAGATTTATAAATGAGTCAAATTGATAATACTTCATTTTTAATTATATCTTGTAAATTATTTATTTCTTCATTTCAAAAACTTTGTTTTTGTATTATATCTTTAGATATAATATTTATATTATTATCTTTAACATTATCATTATCTTTATCATTATCATTATCGGCTTTTTTTAAACCCACTGGGTTTTTTGGGTTTTCTTGGGTTTCTTTTTCTTTCTTTGGTCTTCCTCATTTAGAGCCATTTATTTTATTTCTTTCAACAACAGTTTCTTGATATTTCTTATTATCCATTTCAAATTGTTGTTTAAAAAATCAAAAAGCCATTTCAATTACAGCATCTCAACTTTCAATATTTTCTCAAATATTATATAAAAAAATCCTATCTAATAATTTACCTTTTTGTTCTAGAGATAATCATTTAATAGGATTATACTGTGTATTATAAATAATAAATCAATTTTTCATAGCCTAACATATTTAAA
>CAZFLS010000157.1:0-2875 GCA_964518815.1 uncultured Candidatus Peribacteria bacterium | reverse complement strand
GTTTATAATTTATAAAATTATCTTTTTATGTTTTATATAAATATTTAATTATTACTAATGTTATTAAAAATCTTTAAGAAATATAAATAGGAAATCTTTTACAAAGAATTTTAACTTCTTTTTGGATATTTTTTAGTATAGTATTATTATTTTTGTTTTTTATTGTTTCATCTATCCAATAAACAATTTTTTTAAATTCTTTCTCTTTAAAACCACGAGTTGTCATTGCTGGTGTTCATATTCTTATTCATGAAGGATCCATAGGAGAACGTGGATCATCTGGAATCATATTTTTATTTACAGTAATACCTACTTTATCTAGAAGAATTTGTACCTCTTTTCAAGAAATTCATTTTGTAGTAACATCTATTAAAACTAAATGGTTATCTGTGCCTCCAAAACAAATTTTATAATCTAACTTTTTAAATTCATTTTCTAAAACTTTTGCATTTTTTCTTATTTGTTGACAATATTTTTTAAAAGATGGACTTAGTGCTTCTTTAAATGCTACAGCTTTCGCTGCAATATTATTTTCATGAGGACCTCATTGAAATCATGGAAAAACTGATTTATCAATTTCTTTTGCTAAATATTCTTTACACATAATCATACCTCATCTTGGACCTCTTAATGTCTTATGAGTTGTTGTAGTTACTACATCAAAAATTGGAACAGGATTATTCATTTCTCATACAGCTATTAATCATGCAATATGTGCAATATCAGCCATAGTATATGCTCCAACTTCATCTGCAATTTTTTTAATTTTTTTATAATCTATTTCTCTGGAATATGCACTATATCATACTAATATTAATTTTGGTTTGTTTTTTATAGCCATTTGTCTTAGATTGTCTAAATCTATTAATCCATCTTTATTTGTTTTATAACGAATAAAATTAAATATTTGGGTCATATAAGTTATAGGGTGTCCATGTGAAAGATGTCATCCGTGACTTAAATCCATACCTAAAATTGTATCTCCTGGTTTTAATAAGGCAAAATAGGTAGCTATATTTGCTGGAGCACCTGAAAGTGGTTGTACATTAACATGTTCCGCATTAAATAATTTTTTAGCTCTATTTATGGCAATATCTTCAACTCAATCTATAAATTGACATCATCAATAATATCTTTTTCCAACATATCATTCACTATATTTATTTGTTAAAATAGAACCTAAAGCCTCTAAAACAGCTTTAGAAACATAATTTTCAGACGCTATAAGTTCTATTCATTCCTCTTGTCTTTTAAGTTCTTTTTGAATGAAAGAATAGGTTTTTGGGTCTATTTTTTTTAATTCTGATATCATAATTATAAAATTAAGGATAAATATTATTAATTTAATATAAAAATAATTTTGTTAAATAGATTCTAAATTTAATATTAAAATTTATTTATAAAAATATGTTTTTATTTTTTTGATCAAGAATTTGTAATATTATTTAATTTTTTATTTTCAGCTTCTTTTTTTAAATTATTAAAAAATTCTATTGTTTTAGAAATATCTTTTAATTCTATCATTTTATTTAAAACGTTTTTAGCTTCTTCTAATTGTCTGTCATATTTTTTTTCATAATCTTCTTTTTGTAAAAGTACTTCTATATCTGGTTTTATACCTTCTTGATCTATAGAATGATCTAGTGGGGTATACCATTTTGCAGTTGTAATTTTTAATTCACTTCAATCAGATAATGTGTATGGTTGTTGTACTGATCATTTACCATAAGATTTTTCTCAGAGAATTATTCAAATTTTATAATCTTTAATGGCTCAGGCTGTTATTTCTGATGCTGAAGCTGAATTTCAATTTAAAATAACTACTATCGGAATTTTTTTATTATTATTTCAATAAGAAAAAAATGATTGATTTAATAATGGGTTTTTTTCTTTTGTTATAACTAATAATTTATCTTTTTCTATAAAATTTGATAAAATAGAAACTGCTGTTTCAAGATATCATCAACCATTATCTCTTAAATCTAAAATTAGTCAGGATATATTTTCTGAATATAAATTATCTATAGTTTTTTTAAATTCATCTCAAGTTTTTTCTCAGAATATAGATAATATAATATATCATATATTATCTATTTTTTTAGATTCTAATGATGGTATTGTAATTTTTCTTCTTGTAACTTCTTTTATTAAAATTTCTGTTTCTCAAGGTCTAATAATTTCTAATTTTACCTTTGTTCAGTTTGGTCATTTAATTTGTTTAACTGCATCTATTAAATTTAAATCTTTTAATTCTATATTATTTGCTTTAATAATAATATCTCCTATAAATATTCATGTTTCTTTTGCTGGTGAACCTGCTATAAGTCTATCAACAATAACTCAAAAATCATTTTTTTGAACTACAGCTCATATTCATTCAAAATCTCAATTTAAATTTTGATTAAATTCTTTTGTTTCCTCTGGATTAAAAAATTCACTATGTTTATCTCATAATGATTCTACTAATCATTTAATCATTCAATAAATTAAATCTTTCTCTGAAATTTTATTAAAAGAATAATAATTATTATTTATTATTTTATATACTTCATTAAATAATTTAAAATTTAAATTATTTTGATCATTTTTGGTAAAATTTGTTATTATTTCTAGTGGAGTTGTTGTATTTTGTTTTTCTTTTAATAATAAATTAAAAATACCTCCTTTTCATATTAAATATCAACAAAAAAAAATTATTATTAAACTTAATATAAAAAAAATTTGGTATTTATCTTTAAATTTTTCTATTTTCATATAATTGTAAAAAATTAATTTTAGTTTTTTACATTCTATACATTAAGACTTTTAATTAAAAAAACAAGTCAAATAAATTTAAAATTATATAAACAATAAATGTTAAAAAACTTTATTAATA
>CAZFLS010000156.1:0-2917 GCA_964518815.1 uncultured Candidatus Peribacteria bacterium | reverse complement strand
AAAACAAATTCAAAATACTAAAGAAAAAGCATTTAGTGATATAGAAAAAATTAAGCCTGAATATCTTGATGTTTATGATGAAAATGGAATTTTTGTTAAAACTCAAGAAAAAAAGGAATTTACAAAAGAAATAAAAGAATATTTTAGGACTACTTGAAAAGTAAGATATGCTGTTAAAAGTGTTTGATTATTTCTTCATAATTTGGAAAAGGAATTATATTTAGTACAAAGAGCAGAAACGGAAGATAGCCCATGACTTATTGATAAAACAGCTTGAGGTCATATAAAATCTTGAGAAGATTATAATAAAGCAATTGTAAGAGAATTGCAGGAAGAACTTTGATTAGATTCTATAGTTGCAAAAGATGAAAATGAATTTAAAGAATTAATATTAATTATTGACACAACAAAGGTTGCAGTTATAAAGCTTTTAGAAAATATTCCTTGGTTACTCGTTAATGTTAAATGAAAAGAGGAATATCAAAGAAGATTTAATACATTTATATTTATGGGAGTATATAATTGAGAAATAAATAATTTTCCTGACTGATCTGCAAAAAAATGTATTAAATTATCGGTAGAACAAGCTCTAAACAAAATTGAAAATAATCCAAACAATTTTACAAATATACTTCCGGAATTAATCAAAAAATACTCAACATCAATAATATCAAATTTAAAATAAATTTAATAATAAATTTGTATTTTATAAATAAATATTATTATATAAATCAGTGTTTATTTAATTACAAAATTTATGCTTTATGGAAAGAATACAAATGAATTCAAAATCTCTACAAGAACATTTTCCAGATATTTATAAAGATTTTTTTGTTCAAAATGATTTAATTATAAGTTGATGTTATGTTTTTCCTTGGTCACCATTATGATGAAAACATATGTCGCATCATATAAGAACAAAGTCAAAAATTCCTATTAAATGTTATGTTTGATTTAAAAAGATTAAAAATAATAAAGTAACTTTTAAATGAGTTGATTTTTTTGATGTTTCAGAAAAAAAATTTATTAAAAATAACTTCCATGATTTTATCAAAGAAGATGTTGCAATTTGCAGTATATTAGAGAACTTTTTAAAAGATAATAGTTTAGATTTTTGAGTAGAAATATCAATACTCTCTGAAACCCCAAGATGACATTCATTCTGATTTTCTGGAACATCATTTGCAATTCTAGCTACTTGATTTTATATATTATGAAATCTATTAGATAAAAAAGTTCTATTGGAATATAATAATTTTTTAGCTTCTAAAGAGTTAAATGATATTTATAATTTAGCATTATCATTAGAATTAAAATCAAGACATTGAAACACTATATGACAAAATATAATGAACACCTTATCGAATTATAAGGAGCCTACAGTTTTTTTTACTGAAAAATTTAATCCAGAAACTAAAAATGAAGCAATAGAAAAACTATTTAAAAAACATATTCCAATTAATTCCTTGTCTGATGAAGTAGTCACAAAAGATCTATTAATTGATTGCTTAATGGTATTTTCTTGAATATCTTCAAATTCTACTCAAGTTGAACAATTTAAAAAAGCTGATAATAAAGAACTTGATAAATACAAGGATTATTTGGACAATAATGTTATTTGAGCTGAATGAAAAAATAAGGATATTTTTCTTAAAGATTTTATGGACAATATAGAATCTACTTATGATTATATAGCTGATATTGTTTGAATACTAAATATAAAAAGCATACATTTATTTCAAGAAATGTTAGAAAAATGATACAAAGAGGATTTGATTGAAGATTTTATTTGCCACATAAATAAATATAGATACATATTAGCTTTAATTGAAAATCAAAGCAGTTTTGCCGAAGATTTTATTTTTTATTTTTCTAAAAATAGATTAACAACAAACGAAAAGGTTTGAATAATGCCAACATCTTCCTGAAAACTATGATGATGATATGTAGTAGTTACTAAACCTTGAATTAGTAGAAATACAATAGATAAAACAATTGAAGAATTAAAAACAATATATCCAAATGTAGAAATAGAATATTCATCATATCTTGATTGAGAATGTAGTGATTGAGTAATAGTAGAACAATATATTTCAGAATGAATATATTCTAAATATGTTGATAAGAATAAATTAATATTTAAAAGCAATAAATGAGATAATTATATTTGAGACTATAGTGAAATAGTAGAAAAAGAAAAAGATGGTCTAATTCTTGATATGATAAACAATAAAATATATCTTAATTGAGAAAAGTTAACATCAAAAGATATTCCATCTCAAAATACTACAATAGAAATGTTAACAAAACTACTTGAAAATTTATGAGAGGAAGTATCGAATAAAGAATTTCCTATTTCTAGTTATTCTAATAATAAAAATGAAATGTTATGAAAGATTATTATTCCTCTTCTTAGATTAATAGAAGAGAGAACAAAAGAACAATTATCAATAACTTGTAAATGAAGTTTGAGTGAATTTTTTATTAGAATGTCAGATATTAATCTTAAGATAGGAGTTGTTAAAAGAATTTAAAGAAAAAAATAAAATGAAGAATAAATAAGTCGGATATTTGTAAATAAAGAGAAAATAGGGTAAAATTATAGCAAATAATTATTACCTTATTTATTTTATGAATCCAAATAAATCAAAAGATAAATTATCTGAAAAAACTAAACAAAACTGATTTTGAACAAATCAGGCAGTTTCAGTAACTAAAAATAAGACAAGTAATTTATTAGATTGAGAAATAAATTTAGATGTTTTATGAGATAGAAAAGTTAAAACTAGAGTGTATTTATTAAGACATTTTCCTTATATTGAAGATCCCGAAAATAATGATTATAAAAATTATAAAAAGCTTTTAAATAAAAAAATTAAACGAACTATTAGCAAAGAAGAAATTGAGGTATTAAGAG
>CAZFLS010000155.1:0-2918 GCA_964518815.1 uncultured Candidatus Peribacteria bacterium | reverse complement strand
TTCTTAATCTTAAAAATATTGTACAAAAAATTTAATCTAGATGAAGTTATAGTAGTAAAAATCATAAAAACGCTGTAAAACGCAAAATTTTGAGTTTCAGCTTTTTATTGGCTAATTAAAGGGAAGTTTTAATTACTAAAATCTTGTATTTTAGTTAAATTATACATTTTTTACTATTTCAATAAGAAATGAATAAATTGGTTTTAAAAAAATGTAGAAAATTTTTGTTGAACAAATTTTTTAATATTCAATTTCTAAAATAAATTTTTCATTTTTAAAAATCAATCTATAATTATTTTTAATAATTTCATTTAAATAATTAAAAAATTCTTATTTTTTGAAAAATTTGTTATTATTATGTGAAGTTTTTTTAAATTTTTATTTTCCTAATTAAAATTAAATACATTTACCACCTTACCATTAATCTCAATTGAATCTTCACTAGATAGTATTATAGGTAGATGTTTAGGATCTTCTGATTCTGATATCAAATAAATAAAATCTCAATCTTTTTTAACCTTTTTAATTGTAGCAAAACCGTTTACAATGCATAAATAAGCATTATTATCATTTGCTGTCCATTTTTGATCTGAATCTACAAGAACTAAGGATCAATTTTCTATCACTTTATTGTCTATACAAAATCTATTCATAGAAGTTCCCTCTACTTTAACACAAAAATATTTCTTTATATCTCATTTTAGAATGGTTTTGGAAACATGAAGATGTCAGTTATCTCTTTCTTCGGCATAATTCAATGCTTTACCTGCATTTGCTATTCATAATATTGGTATAGGAATAGCCATTTGATCAGCTATAATACGATCTCAAAGTTTTATAGATCTATACCCTCCTCATCTATTAATATATCATTTCTGATCTAAATAATCTAAAAATTGCACAACACTATGTTTATTTTTTACTCCGAGAATTTTTTGTAATTCTTCTAGTGTTGGAGATTCTCAATATTTAGAAATAAATGTTTTTATTACTTCAAAAACTTTTTGTTGTTTTGATGTTAACATAATCTAAAAATTAAGGATTAAATGTAAAATTTTCAGCTAAAATTTAAATTAGCATTTATTTTTTACCTAATTTAAATGGTATTAATTAAACTTATTTCTTGTACTTGATGACTTTATAACTAGATAACTCTGTACTAATTTATGTACATAGTATATAAAGATGTATATAAAAATCAAGTTTTTTTTTAAAATAAATATATTTTTCCTTCCTCTATTTATACTAACCCTTATCCCCTTCTCCTTATTTTGTTTTTTTAATTTAAATTTTAAATAAACTCTACTTAGAAATTACTTTTTCTTTTTCTTTCCGTATTTTTCCCTTATTCTTTTTGCTTCTTTTTCTCAAAGTTTATCTGCTAAAGTAAAATTTAACTGAGCTCCTTCATCAAAAAGTGTCATGTCAAAGCTAAGTCACCTATCTAATCTGTATTGATAATCTTCATAATTTCCATAACTTACTATAAGTTCATTTTCTTTTATAATCCATAAATTAGTAGCAATTTTATTTATAAAATACCTATCATGAGAGATAAAAAGTATTGTTCATTTATATTTTATAAGCTCTTGTTCTAGAGCTTCACGAAAATCATAATCGAGATGATTGGTTGGTTCATCAAATATAAGAAAATTACTTTCTTTTTGTCCAAGAATAGCGAAAAGAAGCTTACTAACTTGTCATCCAGAAAATTCTTTTACTTTTTTATTTATATCTTCTTTTTCAAAAAGATAATTTGTAATTATTGCTATTAATTTTTCAGTTTGAAAATCAAATCAATGGTTGATAAAATTTTCTCTTAATGTGAGATTCATATCTAATTCTTCATGAAGTTGAGAAAAATAACTAATTTTTAGTCATTTTCAAGTACTCATAATTCAATCAAGAACTGGAATTTGTCCAAGAATTGTTTTTATAAAAGTTGACTTCCCTACGCCATTTTCTCATATAATTCAAACTTTCTGTCAGATAGAGAGCTTAACTTCATTAATAAAAAATAGCGGATCTTTTCTTCAAATAAAAGCTTCTTTAAAATAAAGAATTCTTTTATCACTTGGGCTATCAAAAACAAATTGAAATTTTGGTTTTTTTAAGATAATTGGTTTTTCTATTAATTCTATTTTATCTATCATTTTTTCTCTACTTTTAGCCCACCCTGCTCTACTTCAAGCTCTGAATCTATTTATAAGTCGAGTTTGAGATGAAATATATTCTTGCTGTCTTTCATAATCTTCTTGTATTAACTCTTCATTTTTAGCTTTTTCTTTTACATAATAAGTATAATTTCCATTGTAAAATACAAGAGGTCTAGGTCAAGAAATTTCATAAGTTTTCTTGCAAGTTTTATCAAGAAAATCACGATCATGAGAAATTATCAAATATCATCATTTCCAAGTAGAAATAAGATATTTTTCAAGCCACTTTATACTTTCAAGATCTATAAAATTTGTAGGTTCATCAAGAAGTAAAAAATCAGGTTTTTCGAGAAGAATTTTAGCAAGCGCTATTTTTGTCCTTTGTCAGCCACTCACTTCTTTAATACTTTTATCAAGCAAATCTACAATTCCAAGTCAATTTGCAACTCTATGTATTTCATATTCATAGCTATAGCCACCAATCAAATTAAATTGTTCAACAGTTTGTGTATATTTTTCAATAATTTTAATATCAGAAGAATTTTTACTCATTTTTTCTTCAGCTAATAAAAGTTCTTTCTCAAGATTTATAATTTCTGAAAAAGCTAGTTTCAATTCTTCTTTTACAAATCTATCTTCATTATCAAAATGAATTTGAGAAAGATAACCTAGAGTCAAAGATCCATAATTTTCTATAGATCAAGAAAAATCTTTAATTTCTCAACTAAGAATTTTTAGTAGTGTAGTTTTACCAACTCAATT
>CAZFLS010000154.1:0-2919 GCA_964518815.1 uncultured Candidatus Peribacteria bacterium | reverse complement strand
CGTTATCAGACATTTTTGAACTGCATAACTACCAAAAAAAATAGGGGAGGTAGTGAGATTGAAAAAAATATTTTTAATAATGTTATTTTTATTATTCGGACTAAGTATTTATGCTGAAAGAAATAAAATAAAAGTAGGATTTATAAATGAATTCAAACCTTATTATGAAATAAATGAAAAAGGAGAAATGAGTGGTTTTGCAATTGAATTTATAAAAGAAATTTCAAAAGATTCATACGAATTAGAATTTGTTAATTGTAAAAATTGGAAAGATGCACACGAAAAATTATTTTCAGGAGAAATAGATATTATTCCAAATATGGGAATAGCAGATGATAGAATAATTAATTTTTTATTTTCAATTCCATATGAAAAATTTAATGTAAGTATGTTTGTTTTAAATAAAAAAGAATATAAAAAAATTAAAGGAATAGAGGATATCAAAACTTATAAAGTTGGAGTCGTTGAATTAAATGCAGGAAAATCAATAGCAGAAAATTATGAATTGAAAAATATTGTAGTTTATAGTAATTATTATGAAATGTTTCATAATTTTATTGAAGAAAAAATTCCGATAATATTTTATCCTGAAAATACAATTGAAGCAGATCTGTTGAAATTTAATAAAAGAAAAGATTTTATAAAAATAAAAAAACCGTTGAAAAAAATAGAAAGAGCAGTTGGGTTTAACAAAGAAAGACAAGATTTATTAATAGAATATAATAAATTAATTTCAAGCTATATATCAAGTGCAGAATATAGAAGACTGTATTCTAAGTATTTTAATGACAATATATTTAATGAGAAAAAAATTATCCCATTAAAAATTTTAATATCAATATTAGCTTTAGTACTGATATTAGTAATACTGATAATTTTATTTATAGGTTTAAAAATAAAATCTAATGAATTAATAAATGAGAAACAAGAAAAAGAATTATTAATTATGAATATTCCAGACATATTATATAAATACTCTGTTAAATATGGAGGTATTTATCATTCTAAAAGAGTATATGATATATTAGGTTTTACACAAGAAGAATTAAAAATAAAACCCAATTTATGGCATGATTCAATACATAAAGATGATTTGAAAAAAGTTGACGAAGAAATAAAGAAAAGTATAAATGGAGAAAAGTTTGAGGTAGAGTATAGGATAAAAGATAAAAAAGGAGAGTATAGGTGGCTTCAAGATAAATGTATATTAATAAAAAAAGATGATGATGATATCTTAATATTTGGGATGGCAAAAGATATAACAAATGAATATAATTATAAAAAAGAATTAAAAGAAAGTGAAGAAAGATTTAAAGCTTTACATAATGCTTCGTTTGGAGGAATAACAATTCACAATAAAGGAATAATTCTTGAGTGTAATCAAGGACTTTCTGAAATAACAGGATACAGTTATGATGAATTAATAGGAATGAATGGGCTTTTATTGATTGATGAAAGCACACGTGAATTTGTAATAGAGAAAATAAATAGTGGATATGAAAAGCCTTATGAAGCAGTGGGAATAAGAAAAAATGGAGAAAAATATCCAGTAAGACTTGAGGCTAGAAATATAAAATATAAAGGGAATCAAGTAAGAGTTGTCGAATTTAGAGATATTACTGAAATAAAAATAACAGAAAATGAATTAATTATATCAAAAGAAATTGCAGAAAAAGCAAGCAAAGCAAAATCAGAATTTTTATCAAATATGAGCCACGAGTTAAGAACACCAATGAATGGAATAAATGGATTTTTAGAATTGTTATTAGACATTGAAAAGAATGATGAAAAAAAAGGATATTTAAATATTATTAAAGAATCTTCAGAACATTTAATGGAAATAATAAATGATATACTAAGTATTTCAAAAATAGAAGCGGGTAAATTTAAAATAAAAGAACAAGAAAGTAATTTATATATTAGATTTAATTCTATTGCCAAAATATTTAAAATACAATGTGAGATAAAGGGATTAGAGTTTAAATTAGAAGTAGATAAATCATTACAAAAAAATATTATATCAGATGAGCATACGATATTGAAAATATTAAATAATCTATTATCTAATGCGGTAAAATTTACAGAAAAAGGGTATGTTGGATTATCAGCAAAAGAAATAGAAGGAAAAAAAATAGAAATAATAGTTAAAGATACAGGTATAGGAATAAATGAAGAAAAACAAAAACATCTATTTGAACCATTTGAACAAGGAGAACACTACTTGACAAAACAGTATGGTGGAACAGGTTTAGGCTTGGCTATTGTAAAAAAAATGTTAGAATTATTAAATGGAGAAATATTTGTAAATACAGCAATAGAAAAAGGAACAGAATGGAAAATAATTATTCCTTATAAAGAAATATTATCACAACCAATGAAAGAAGGGATAAAAAAAGACTTAACGATAAAAGAAAAATTAAAAATAATATCAGCAGAAGACGTAGAGATTAATCAAATATTACTAGAAAAAATTATAAAATCAGAAGATAATGTTTTCAAAAAAGTGTATAATGGTAAAGAATTATTAGAAGCATTAGAGGAAGAAGATTATAATTTGGTGTTAATGGATATACAAATGCCTATATTAAATGGAATAGAAGCAACAAAATTAATAAGACAACATGAAAAACACAAGCATATACCAATAATAGGATTATCAGCGTATGCTTTTGAGGAAAATATCGAGAAAATGTATGAGGTAGGAATAAATGATTATATATCAAAACCTATAAAAAAAGAAGAATTGATAAGTAAAATAAATAAGTGGGCAAAAACCAAAAACGTCTGATAACAGTCGATATATGCAACGATTTCGCCAAGCCCTGACGGGACAGAGTTTGCTTCGACAGTCCTGACGGACGCAGGTAAGTGTGGATATGTGGTATGTCTCAGACTGCACTCTTCTAAGGCTCAATTCGC
>CAZFLS010000153.1:0-2928 GCA_964518815.1 uncultured Candidatus Peribacteria bacterium | reverse complement strand
CGAAT
Source organism: uncultured Candidatus Peribacteria bacterium (assembly GCA_964518815.1). Taxonomy (GTDB): domain Bacteria; phylum Patescibacteriota; class Gracilibacteria; order BD1-5; family UBA2023; genus CAYRGR01. Next base: position 2,923 of record CAZFLS010000153.1, on the reverse strand, counting down.
ATGTAGAGGAACTGGTAAGTTTCAATATTTTGCTATATCCTCTTTTATCATAAATGACATTTTATAGATTGAATTATCCTTTTTGGCTCTTGCTAAATAAATAGCCAATTCATATAAAAATAAATCACATTCTGGCATTCAAACTTTTTGAATCGCTTCGTAAGTATTATTAGCCAGTACAAAAGCAAAAGGATCTTGTATTCAAATATCTTCAGAAGCAAATCTTATAAGTCTGCGAGCAATAAAAAGAGGATCTTCTCAAGAATAAAGCATTCTACCTATCCAATAACAAGCAGCATCAGCATCACTATCACGGAGTGATTTATGAATTGCAGAAATTATATTGTAATGTTCATCTGTATCTTTATCATAATAAAGAGGTCTGTCAAACACTTTTTTAATATCTTCTTCCTTTAGCTCTCAAGTTTTTTTGAGAATTATAACATTTTCTAATGTATTTATAGCATTTCTCAAATCTCAATTACTCAATTGACTTATAACATGAAGAATTTTATCATTAATTTTAATCTTTGGATATTTCTCGTTTATTATAGATAAATTCTTTTTAAGAGAATTATAGATTTCTTCAGGCTCTAAACTATTAAAAACAAAGACTTTCAATCTAGATAAAAGCGCATTATTTATGGTAAAACTAGGATTTTCTGTAGTAGCTCAAATAAGAGTAATAATTCCTTTTTCTACGTATGGAAGAAGTCAATCTTGTTGTGCCTTATTCCACCTGTGAATTTCATCAAGAAAAATTATAGTTGGAATTTTATTTTGGAAATTTTTTACTGCTTTCACTATAATTTTATTCAAATCCTCCTTTTTGCTAGAAACTCAAGAAAGTCTATGAAAATCTGTATTTAAAAGCTTTGAAATTATATAAGCAACTGTAGTTTTGCCAGTCCCAGGAGGTCACCAAAAAACCATTGATGGAATTTTTTGTAACTCAATAAATTGTCTTAATGGCATTCACTTACCAACTAAATGTGATTGTCATACAAGATTATCCAAAGAATTTGGACGTAAAATGGAAGATAGTGGTTCTAACATAATTTTTAATTACTTATTTAATTTTTTTATTTTTGACTTTTTAGCTCTTTCTTTATATCATACGAGTAATCATAAAGAGAGTCATTATCCAAAATTAGATACTATAAGAGGATTTTAAAATGGAAAACCAAAAATTAAATTTTATTCAAGTATTAAGTACAAGTATATTAATTTTTTTAAAAAACAAAAAACAAAAAATCTGAAATTTTATAATTGCCTCTTTTATTCTATTTTCAATTTGTTCATGTTCAAACCAAAGTAATAATATTTCTGTGTCTTCAAATTCTTCTTTAAAATTTATTTTTAATAAAAATATTGTGGATAAAAATTTGCAAATATTTTCATCTTTTAAAGATGGAGGACATATACCAGATATTTATTCTTGTGAATGAAATAATATAAACCCTCCTATAAAAATAGAAAAATTACCAGAAAATACTAAAACTCTCGCAATTATAGTAGACGATCCTGATGCTCCAAATGGAGATTGGGTACATTGGGTAGTTTGGAATATTAAACCAGAAAATATAAAAGAAAATTGTTCATGAAAATGAGAGTTTGAGGAATGAATTAATTCTTGAGATATACAGTGATATGATTGACCTTGTCCGCCAAAATGACATTGAATACATCATTATCATTTTAAAATTTATGCTCTTAATACAATATTGGATTTATCAAATTCAACAAATAAACAAGATTTAGAGAAAGCTATGAGCGAAAATATTATATGATTTTGAGAAATTGTAGGCTTATATGAAAGAAAATAAATCGGTATTTACCCCGGAAGCAAGCCCCTGTACTCTTTGAATTTCGTGGCTTGCTGCGGAGTATTTGCCTATTTTAATTTTTTAATCTATCTCAATATTTACTTAATACAAAATCAATATCTTTATCTCATCTTCAAGATAAATTCACTACAATACTTTTATCTTTATCTAAAGAACTAGCTAATTTTGTAGCAAAAGCTAGAGCGTGAGCACTTTCAAGTGCTGGGATTATTCATTCAACTTGAGATAATTCATAAAAAGCATTTATACACTCTTCATCTGAAATTGTAACATAATTAACTCTAGAACTATCTTTCAAAAAACTATGTTGAGGTCAAACTCAAGGATAATCCAATCAAGAAGCAATAGAATAAACTGGCGCTGGATTACCATTTTCATCTTGTAATAAATAGGTATGCATACCATGAATATCTCACGGAGCTCATAAAGTTAAAGTAGCGGCATTATTTCATAATTTTAATCATTTTCAACTTGGTTCAACTCAATAAATTTGAACACTTTTGTCTTCCAAAAATTCCGAAAATAATCAAATAGAGTTGCTTCATCATCAAACACAAGCAACAAGAAAGTCTGGTAATTTTTTTCTCGTTAATTCTTTAAATTGTTCACGTACTTCTTGCCCTACAATTTTTTGAAAATCAGAAACAATCATAGGAAAAGGATGTGGACCTACTACAGAACCAATTGCGAAAAAAACATTTTCAGGATCACTTGCAAAATGATTAATTGCTGCATCTACAGCTTCTTTTAAAGTTTTTGCTCAAACAGTAACTGGAGTAACTTTTGCTCAAAGAATTTTCATACGATTAACATTTGGGGCTTCTTTTATTATATCAACTTCTCACATAAAAATTTCACATTCAATTCAGACAAGAGCGGCTGCAGCTGCTAAAGCAACTCAGTGCTGACCAGCTCAAGTTTCTGCAATTACTTTCTTTTTTCACATTTTTTTGGCAAGTAAACATTCTCATAATGTATGATTTATTTTATGAGCTCAAGTATGATTTAGATCTTCACGTTTTAAAAAAATTTGAGCTCATCCGTATTTTTCGCTTAATTTTTTTGCTAAATAAAGC
>CAZFLS010000152.1:0-3027 GCA_964518815.1 uncultured Candidatus Peribacteria bacterium | reverse complement strand
CCTTGGGCATGACCTGTTGTTGCAAGTGTTTTTTGTTTTTCTTCAAATTTTAAAAAAGAATTAATTTATATTATTAATAAACTCAAAGATTCAAAAAAACTTTCTTCCAAAAAAAGAGAAGAAATTTTCTTTGAACTTGAAAAATTAAAAAAAGCTAAAAAAGTATTTTTTGAAACAGGAATAGTAAGTAATAAAATTATAGACAAGATAAATATTCGGCTTGCAAATAAACTAGCTATGGAAAAAGCTTTAAAAAAACTTTTTTCTAAAATAAATTTTAACTGTTATAAAGAAATTTTGGTTGATTGAAATGATAATTATGAGTTTAAAAATATAAATATTAAAACAAAATTTATTATCAAATGAGATGATAAAATAGATGAAATAAAAGCAGCATCAATTATAGCAAAAGTAACAAGAGATAATTTAATGTGTAAATATAGTTTTGTTTATTCTAATTTTTCCTTTAATTTGCACAAATGATATGGGACAAAAAAACATCAAGAAGAATTAAAAAGATTTTGAATTACTTCAATTCATAGAAAAAGTTTTAAACCTGTGAAAAAAATTTTGATTTAAGATAAAAATTGCTTATAGTGTTAGAGATATTATTTGTTTAAATTTTTAAATATGAAAAAAAGTATTTTTAAAAAAAGTTTAATTATATTAATTTTAGTATGATTGTTTTCTAGTTTTACTTATGCTGATGAGCTTTCGGATATAAGTGATTCTTTTTTGAAATCTGTTCAATCAGTAATTTATAATTATGAAAATAAAATAAAACTTTTACAGGATGAAAACACTAAATTAAAGCAAGATATAGAAAATCTTACAAGACAATTACAAGATACTCTTGCAAAAATTTCTACTTGAACCACATTAGTAGTTTCTACAGGTAGTACAAACTCAGCAGTAAATTCTATTTCTTCTGTTAATACAAATATATGAATCTCTACTGGTAATGAAAAATATGATAAAATTATTGATTTAATAAATAAAAATAAAGAACAAATTTTTAAAGAAAATAATTTAGATTCTTCAGGTTCTACAATTTGACTTTTTGAATTTATAGAACCAAGTAATTTCTTTATTTCTATTGATGATGGCAAAAATCCTACTTGAGTAACAGCATTTAGAACAAAAATTTTATATTCATATGATAATCAATTTAATTTTACAGTTAAGTGAATCTTTAGTTTTGATACTACAGTTTCTTTATATATTACAAAATTTTGAAAAAATCCTTTTGCAAATACTAAAAGAATTAGAATTAAAAATCCAGAATATAAAGGAAAATTATTAAATGATGAACAAACTGTTAATAATACATCTACAACAAATTCAAATACTATTTCTTCCAATACAGAATCTACTTCTACAACAACAAATGTTACATTGGCAGATATTAAAAAGGCATATGATAAAAATAAAATTTTAGATGTTTTAAAATTATCAAATGAATATATTAAAAATAATCCAAACGATATAGAAGTTTTAAAAATGAGATATAGAAGTTTTTATATTCTTTGAAAATATAATGAATCTTTATCTGAAATCCAAAAAATTGAAACTCTTTCTGGGACTTTGGAAAAAATTATTGCTTGTGACGCATCTGTTATAGCTAAAGTTGCAAAAAATGTAGATCTTAATAAAAGATATTGAGATATTTGTAAAAAGAAATAATTAAATTATTTCTTCATTGATAAATTAAGATTTTAAAAAAAGTAAAAACTAATAAGTATTTTATAAATTAATAATTTTTTTATGACAAATAAAAATGATAATTCTATTTTTTTAGAACTTATATCAAACCATCCACTTACTAAATTTGATGAGTCTTATTTTCTTGATTTACTTGAAAATTCTTTATCATTAAATGTTTATGAGAAAAGAAGAGTAATTGATGCTATGCCAAATTTGAGTCAATTTCAAGTAGATGAACTTATAAAAGTTTTTGTAGATGAACGAGAAGAATTTAAAAAACTTATGGCTACAGAATGAGAAACGATAAAAGAATTGGTTATTAAACAAAAGGAATGATGGATTCAACTTGCTGATATTTATGTTCAAGAAAGGTTAGCACAACAAAAAGCGTGAGAAGATCAAGCAAAAATTGATGCGTTAAAAGATAGTTTAAATTTAGATGAAGAAGAGAAAGATTAATTATATAAATCAATGTTTTTATAATGTTTTATTTCTATATTTCAATTTTTTTCTGTAATGGAAATAAAATCGGCTTCTATATTTTCTTCTTCAATATTTTTAGAAATTATATAATTTTGGATAGTAAAAAGAAATCTTTGTTTTTTTACTTTTGTCATGGCATCTTCTGGAGTTCAAAAATCTAAACTTTTTCTATATTTTACTTCTATAAAAATTATCTTATAGTCTTTTTTGGCTACAATATCAATTTCTCATCACTTAATAAAATAATTAGTAGCTATGATTTTATATCATTTTTTTTGAAGATAGTTTATTGCAATAATTTCACCAGAATTTCAGATATTTTTTGTTGAATAATGCATATAAATTAATGATTTTTTATAAAAAAGCCACCTTTATGAAAATAGTTTTTTATTATCTAATATTAGAAAATTATTATATATTTTACATTTCAAAATTAATTTTTTCTATATCACTTTTTAGTTTTAATTCTGTGTTAATTTTTGGATTATAATAATTAATTAGTAGTTTTATCAAATCATCTTTTTTAACCTCATTTGCTTTAAGTCAGATACTTTCTAAATTTGTTTTAATTATATTAAGACGTTCTAAATTTCATTTTTTTAAATAATCTGCTCTTCTTCTTTTTTCTCTGATTGATCATACAGTTTCTTCTGAAGTGATTGCAGACCAAAAATTTCTAAATATTCAAAAAAAACTATTATCTCTAACACTTCTATTTTCATCTGAGTCAAAAGGTATAATTATATAAAAATCTTTTTTCATTATCTGAGTATTGGCCTGGCCTTGATGAGAGCCCAGAACGGAGTGGTTTTAATTGACGAAATTGACACCGGATTACAC
>CAZFLS010000151.1:0-3049 GCA_964518815.1 uncultured Candidatus Peribacteria bacterium | reverse complement strand
TTTATAATGCTTAATAAGTTTTTTAAATTTTAACAATCTTCTGGTCTAGAGCCTTATTTAATGTAAATAATGCTGATTATTTAATATCATATTGCACAGATGAAGAAACACGTAAAAAGATTTATAGTATTTATTTATCTTTTGCCTCATCATGAAAATATGACAACAAAGAAAATATATTAAAAATACTAAAACTAAGACAAGAAATATCTAAATTGCTTTGATATAAAAATTATTGAGAATACTCTCTGTCTAATAAAATGGCACCAAGTCCAGAATTTGTACTGAATCAAGAAGATCAAATATTTACAAAAGCTAAACTAAAAGGAGAAAAAGAAATCAATGAAATAAAGCAATATTTTAATTTAAATTTATTAGATAAATGGAATTATTGATATTATGGAAGGATTTTGAAAAAAGAAAAATATCAGCTAGATAATAATGTTTTGAGAGAATATCTTGAATATGAAAGAGTAAAAAAATGATTATTTGATATTGCAAAACGACTTTATTGATTAGAATTTAAAGAAACAGGCGCAAAAACATATAGTGAAGATGTAAAAATATATGAAGTTTATAAAGATGGAACATTAAAATGATATTATTTACTAGATCCTTTTTATAATCCAAATAAAGCTAGCTGAGCTTGGGCAAATATTTTAAGAAATAAAAAAATTGTTTGAGATTCCAAAAGACTTCCTCTTGTAATCAATGTATTAAATATAACAAAATGAAAAGATATTACTTTATTAAGTCATGGAGAGGTTGCTAGCATGATGTTTCATGAATTTGGACATGCAACTCACGCATTATTAACAGAATCAAAATATCCTGATTTAAACTGATTTAGTGTTGAATGGGATTTTGTAGAATTACCTTCTCAACTAATGGAAAATTGGGGTTATGCTGAATGACTAAAAACATTTGCATTTCACTATAAAACATGAGAACAAATAAGTAATGAATTGGTTGAAAAAATAGAAAAATTAAAAACCTTTTCTACATGAGTATGAACTATAAATCAAATTATGTATTCCAAAATTGATATGTTATTACATACTAAAAATGTTCCAAATAGTGTTGAAGAATTAGATAAACTGAATTCTGAAATTGTTGAATCAGCATCAATATTTAAAAATGATCCCATAAATAAATCTTACACATCATTTTCACATATTTTTGATTGAGGTTATTCAGCTTGATATTATAGCTATATGTGGGCTGAGATTATAGAATCAGATATTTTTTCAAAATTTAGAGAAAATTGAATTTTTGATAAAGCTACAGCAGATAAATATTACAAAACAATTTTATCAAAATGAAGCAGTAAGCCAGCACTAGAATTATTCAAAGATTTTATGTGAAGAGATATCAATTTAGATTGATTTTATAACAAAAAAGGGTTTTAAATTTTTTTAAAGATAACAAAGAGTCAAAGAAAATTTAGTTCTACTCAAGACAACGAACCGACAACGCACTACTTGGATTACCGTTGCTCAATGGATAAACTCAAGTCTCATTGAATCTGACGTAATGACCTCCGGTAGAAGACCAGAAATAACCGTCACTGCCTACGTTATAAAACTTGCCATCGACTACATTACGACAACCTGAAATTTCTGCTCATATTGCTTCTTTTATACTTGTGTCATTTTGCCATCATTTATTTAGATCAATGTTTGGATTAATGGATTTCATAATTAATCACCACTGATTATCATCAGGCATTGTTTTTTTAACAGCTTGAGTTTCTCTCATTGCAGCATTCCAGGTAAATTTTTGTTTTCATTCAAATTCTCATTCCTGATATTCCCATATATCTCATATATCATTTACTTTTACTTTTTGTTTTTTTCAATCTACTACTACTTTTATTTCTTTCCAGTTAGTTGAATCTACCTTGAAATCTTCTTTTGCAAGACGTGGAACTACATTTTGAGTTTCTTTTTGTTCTATTTGATTTCAAACTGGTTTTGAATATGATGTTGCATTAGTTGTATTTTCAGATTTAACTTTTTCTCAATTTAAAATATTTGTTATTTTATCTGGTAAAAATAATCACACTCACTCATCAAATGACAAATTATGAACTCAATTTCAATCTACTTGAACATTAAGCCTTTCATCTTTTCAATGTCTTTGATATATTTTTACTCACATAATTATAAAATTAAAAATTAAAAATAGAATTTTTTACATTGTACTTGATAACTAGATGACTTTGTACTTTGTACTAACATTGACATTTTAGTGAAAATATTTTTAAGTCAAGTTTTTTATTTAATTTGCAAAAAAAACGCAAAATCTGAATATTTCTATTTCTTCTTTCTTTTTCTATAAAAAATTACAAAAAATACACTAGTTAATACCTGATTTTTAACCTATAAAAGAAATTATCAGCAAAAAACAAAACCTATTTAATGTTATTAAACTTATTTTTAATTCGTAAATAATCTTTTTTAAATATTTCATACTGAAATAATGAATAATAACTTTTTAACATGAATTTTTTCAAATTTTTTATATTTACCCATTTATAAGCCTGAAGTTCATTTTCTTGTAATCGGATTGATCCTCATAAATATTTAATCCAATAACTAATTCTTGCTTGTCATCTAAATCACTTATTTTTTTTATATTCTTCGGGCCATTCATAAATTATATTCCATTCACTTTTTCATATTATTTCATATTTAAAGTCTTTTCATAATTCTTCTTGAATTTCTCTTGTGAGTGTTTGATTTTCATTTTCTCAAATAAGCATACCACCTTTTACAAAATCCCATTCTTCTTGTTTTGCTCAGATTAATTGTAAAAACAAAAAATTAAAATCTTTATCCATAATAATTCATGCTATTGATGCTCTGTAAGATTGATTAACTTCGCTCATAATTTAAATTAAGTAAATAGACTACAGCATAATTATATAAAAAAATAGAAAATATAGAAATAATTTGCTATACTTATCTAAAAAAACTAAGCCTCTATTTGAAGCTTAGTTTAAATTTGCCTAAGTATTATATAAATTATTTTGTAGATCAAGTCATAC
>CAZFLS010000150.1:0-3053 GCA_964518815.1 uncultured Candidatus Peribacteria bacterium | reverse complement strand
AGCATTTCAAGAAACTTTCGATTTAGTTCCGCCAAAGATTGTTCTATTTTTTCAATATTGTGAGAAATAATATAATTTTCTTTATTGCAATTTAATATTTTATTCTCAATATTTTTAACAGGATCAAAATTAATGTTTTTTTCTTTTTGATAAAAGTTAAAATTATCGATTTCTTTTTGAAGTTATTCTTTTTCTTTCTTTTTTGCCTCAATAGCAGCCTTTATTTTATAAATCTCATCTGCTTCATGTTTCTGTTGTAATTTCTTTATATAATTTTTTTCTTCTCTAATTTCAGTGTCTAAATCATATTTTTCTTGTAAGTATGAAGGATCGAATCCAAGCAATGAAAATAAAGATGGTTTCCAGCTTTCATCTTTGCCACGAAACTTATTAAGTCTAAATACATCTTGATAATCGTTTTGAGTTCTGAGTAAGTAAGATAAAAAGCTACGATAACTAAAATTTATATTTACATCAAATTTTAAATACTCTTTTTCCAAAATATTTTTTGGATTTTTATCTTTGTCTTTTGTGTTTATAGATAAATCTAAATAATCCCAATTTGCTTCATTGCTAAAATTCTGATTTCTAGAAAAATGTTTTTTAAATGATATTTTTGTATTTGGATTAACACTTCTACGAATAGTGAGATATTCTCAACTATTAAGTTTGATTTCTAAAAAGAAAATCCAGTCAGAAAATTTTTCACTATGTTTACCAAAAAAATTATCTTTTGTAACTCCTTTCAAAAGAAGAAAATCTATCAAATAAACTAGTGATGTCTTTCCGAGATTATGTTCTTGTACTTTAGTTTTTTCATTTACTATATTTTCAACATTACCATAAATCACATTAAATCCATCATTAAGAATAATTTCTTTAAATTGTTTTTTATTAGAATATATTTTAGATAATTTCATAATATTAAATTTATACTTATAAAAGTTCAATTACATCCTCTTTTGGATAATATTTTATTTTTCCTAATAAATAAAGAAAACTTAGTGCTAATAAAAAATTTTCAGTCGCTTGGATACCTTTTTTATATATTAATTTCCCCAAAATCTGTTCATATTTTAAAACCTTTTCATTTTTAAGCATTACTAAAATCTCTGAACTAATTCAGAGAACTGATAAATTTATATTTGTATATTTTGTAGGCTTAATCATGGTTATTTGGGTTATGACCTATATCACAATTAAAATACATATTATGTAGTAAAATCATGATTTTTATCTTATTTAAATCATCATCATACAAGATATTACATTTATCAAAAACTTTTCTGAAAACCTCCTCAAAAGAAGAAAACTTATTTTCAGAATTTTTATAGTAATCTTGAATTGCTTGAGTTATTTTTAGATAATCTTTTTGTAACTCTTGGTTTATGGGACTTTGTAAGAAATCAACAATATCTTGATTATATTGTAAATGACCTCTTATCTTATCTTTGAAAAATTCCCATGATAAATTGTTTGCTGGATTTTTAACATCTTTTATGAAATTATCATCTTCTCTTTTTATATTGAGTGATAATGATAAGGTTTCAGAACTTCAAAAATCCCTTTTTAAAATTTCTATACATTTTTTTATATCGCTTGGAAAAAGATTTTCTGGAAATTTAAATTCAACTAAGTTTTCTTCTAAGTATTTTTTTATTTCTTCAAGTTTTTGAATATCCGTAATTTTATCAATTTCTTTTATTAAAAAATTATCATCCCAAATATCAGATTCTTTATTGAAAATAAAATTTCCTTTAGTATCAAAATCAACATAACTACCTTGTTTTTCTCCAATAATAAAAATTACTAATCTATCATACTTTTTATATAGTTTGTAAAATATAAATTTTTCAATTGTATCTTTTACTTTTCCACTATCTTTTTTAGTAGTTATTTGAAATGCAATTTTTTTAACCTCATCTCCAAGATCAATTGCTGGATAATTTACAATTCCATTTAATTTATCTAATTCCTTTAAGTTTTTATATCCAAATACTAGAGAAAAGAGTCAAACAAAAAAATCTTGAGCAATTCTATTGCTATCAAATAATCCAAGGATATTTCTTAGTCCTGTACTTTTAGAAGTAAAAGCTAAATTATCAGCAATTGCTTTTATTATAAGTTCTTTTTTATATGACATATTTTTTCGATTTTAATAAATAGAATTAAATAAATTTTACTATTCTCATTTTAATTCTTTGATTTTATTATTTAATTCTTCACATCAATTATCTTTTTTAGTAAAGGTTTCATCATAATAATAGTTACAACTATAAACTGAATCAGAATACCATGAGTGATTTCAATATTCGTATAGCCATTTTTCTGTTGAATTTCAATTTTCAGTTATTGACACAAAATAACATCAATTTCTTTTAGGACTATAAAAAAGTTGTTCTAATACATATACTCACTTGTTAGCTTTTAATTCTTTTTCTTTTAAATCTTTTAATATATCATTTTTATATTGTAAACACTCTTGTTTTTTCTTAAATAAATCATTTTCTTTTTCTTTTTTTAGTTCTTCAACTTGTTTTTCTAATTTTACAATTTTTTGATCTTTTTCATTATTCCAATCAATAGAACATCAACTTAAAAAAGGAATAGTTAAAAGCAATAAAAATGAAAGTATTATTTTTTTCATAATTTGATATTAATCATAAATTAATTTTAATATAACGATTTTAGTGTTTTTTTCAATTAAATTGAGGTAAAAACTTTTGACAAAATTATTAAAATCCATTTTTGCGAGGAACGAAGCAAAAATACCTTATAAACCCCTCATAAAAATAAAAATCAAATTTATTTTCCTTTTTAAAAAAAGCTTATCAAAACACCTTATTTAAAATATTTTTTGAATTACACACAACGTATCGGCATATCTGATGTTTGCCGTAGCGGAGCGGAGGCAAATATGGGTGGAGGCTCGCCGGAGGCGAACCGTAACCAGATATGCCGTGTTAGCTGATGTATTCCTTTTCTTTTGTTTTCTGACAAGAAAACTTGTTTTAAAAAATTTTCAAATTTCTTTTTCCGTTTTGGATTTTGGG
>CAZFLS010000149.1:0-3060 GCA_964518815.1 uncultured Candidatus Peribacteria bacterium | reverse complement strand
TTTCAAATTCATTTACATATCTTATTTAGTTCTGAATCAGATACTGTTATATTATTTTTCATTATGTAAAATTAAATTATAAACTATATCAGCCGTATTTTTAACTTGTTTTAATATTTGTTTTGCTTGAAAAAAATTAATTTGTTTTTCTTCTTCTAATATTCTAATATTATCTATTGCACTTTTAATTCTTATTTCTGCTCTTTCTGCGGTATTAATTTGGTTTTTAGTTGGCATAATTAATTAGTTAAGATATAATCTATAGCCTCATCAATGTCCTTGAATTTAACTATTGCATGAGGATAATTTTTTTCATCTCTTTTAAATATAGAAATTAATCAATCTTTTCAAGTAAGGCTTTTTACTTCTTTTTTTGTAAGTTTTTTGAATTCAAAAAGTTGTAATCAGTCATCTACTATCTGAATCAAATAATCTAATAAAGAATATTCATCATTATCAAATTCTTCATATAAATCTCTAAAATTCTCTCTTAATTTTTCAAACCATACAAATCAATTTCATTCGTAAAATTCTTGATTAAAAATAGTTCTTTCCACTCTTCCTATTTCTTCATGGAGTAAATAGAATTTTTTAAGTGTTTCTTTATTCATAATCCTTTGGATTAGATAGTATTTTAAGTATTTTATTTTTTGAGTCTACTAAAAGTAAATAATGAGTTTGTTTTGTATCTGGTCTTGCTTCAAATACCATTTCTCTCATATCTTTCTTTTTGCTGATAAATAGTAGATTAAATATTTCGTCTTTATATTTAGCTGTTATTAATCACGACTCTTCTCAATTGTTTTTTGTTGCTATTGCAAGAGCTTCTGAGTTATTATGTTTTTTCATATTTAATTATATAGTTATTTATAAAAAGTCAAATTATTTTCCTTGTACAATATCAATTATTTTATCAAATACATCACAATATATTTCTTCCATTTTTCTTAATCTATCTAAATGTTCAGGAGATGCTTTTAAGTCTTTCTGTTTTTGGATAATCTTATAAATCTCAAATCTTATCTTAATTTTAAGGTCTATAAGCTCATTAAGAGTATATTTCTGTATTAATTCAGGTATAATTTCATTATTGAACATAATATTAAAGTTAAATATTAATTAGCGATTAAAGCAACCCTATTTATCCAACCCTGTTCTGCTACTTTTGGGTTACCAACATAAGAATAACTAATACATTTTATGGTTTGTTTTTGTTTAAAACAACTTGCGTATTTTTGTAATGTTTTCATTTTAGATTGCCAGTAGTCTTCTATGCTTCCGAATTTATAAAGATAACAGTTATTTTGTGGAATTTTTTGGTCTTTAATAGCTTTTCAATCGTTTCCTATTCTCCACTTTATTCATCACCAATTATTATAACTCTCATTACATCAACCTGCGTAATTTACTCATATATGAGATTCTGCATAAGTTATGCCGAGTGCAATAGAGAATGATATTCAATACGCCTCACTTATTCATTTAAGGCTTGAATATAGCAACCAATTATTACAAAGTGGACTAACTTTTCATTTTAACTTTCAATATTTACAAACTCTTTCCATAAGTATTTTATCCCTTTCAGTATATTTAACTTCTTCAATTTTTCAAGCATATGTTGCTATTTCTGGTTTAAAGTAATCAGCATTAGCTTTTGGTATTAATGAACTATTACAATTATAATATTCTTTCGTTCCTAGTGTTTTTTTAACTCAATCGATACAAGTTTGAATAGGATTAATTTTATTATCTGTTTCATTTCTTAATTTAAGTAATGGAGCAAGCTCTTTTTCTTTTCCCTTTATAAATTCTAGTTTTGCTTTATCAGATATAATTATATTTTCTCTGTATTCTTTATAGTAAAATCAAAGATAGATAAGTATAATAGATAGTATTGTAATTCATATAATATAAACTAGATTTTCTTTTAAAAGAATAAGGATTTTTTCTATTGTATCTATTTCTTTTTCGGAGGACTCTTTAATTTCATCCGAAGTTTTAAAATGTATAGGTATATTTATTTTCATATAGTTAAAATTAAATTAAATTTATAAATTCTTCGTATTCTTTTTTTGTTAGATAGCTTCGTAAAGGTTTTATTTTTTCAGACTCTTTTAGCAAGTTTCTTTGTTTATCAATAAATTCTTTTCAAAGACACTTTTCTAAAAAAGTAAGTTCTTCGTTTAGTTCTTTTCAGTCTAAGTCTACAAGTGATTTATTTTGCATTTTTAAGTAAGTTATAAAATAAGTTTCTATCTTTTGTGGACATTTCCATAACTTTTTGGATAAGCTCATCTCTTTCGTTCCAATCATACATCGGAGATGAATCAATTAGTTTTTCTATTTCTTTTATTTTTTCCATTGTAATATTTTTCATATTAGCTAAGTAATCAAAATAAATTAAATATTGTTTTCTTTTTATAGTTTTCGTTTGGTATATTAGTATTTCATAAAAACTCATTTTCTGTATCTATTTTAAGAAATTTTTGTTTGGCTTTTCAGTTTTCTACTATTGTTACCTGAATTGGTTTATTTTTTTTAAATTTAGTATCAATTGGAGCAAATCTTAATCTCCATTCAAAGTCTTTACCACTTCATCTTCTTTCTATTATGCATCATTTTTCTCTTAATTGTAATAACTTATCTTTAAAATTCCATCAAACAAGATTATTAAGCTCTTTATTAGTATGCCAGTTATAATCTAGCATATAATCGTAAAACTTTTTAATTACTGTTTCCATAATAATTAAGGTTATAAATTAAATTAAAATTTTTCAGTCTTTAAGTTTTCATTTTTCTGTAAGAAGTTTAATAGCATTTTCTACTTCTTCATCTATTTTTATTTCTTCTTCGATAGGATTAATTTCATAATCTCAAAGTACATATTGATTTTTCCAATAATTACTTCAAGTTTTATTAGTTATGTCTGTAATTTTTCAAGTATCATCTCATCAAATAAACCATCATTTAGTATAAGACATTTTTGCAGAAACCCAAGCATTTCAAAAAACCCAAGCATTTCAAGAAACCCAAGCATTTCAAAAAACCTGAGCATTTCAA
>CAZFLS010000148.1:0-3085 GCA_964518815.1 uncultured Candidatus Peribacteria bacterium | reverse complement strand
GAAAAAGACAATGCTTCTTGATGACATTTTAATGTATGGATAAGTATGCCAAAAGATCCAGGAAATTGGGCCCTAGTAAGAAGAAAGATTTATTTCAAAAATAATTATTAATTACTGAAGAAAAGAATAAACAATACTACTATTGATATATGTAAATTTTACTTTTTAGTAATTTCTTTATTTATGATTATTTTTCTTCCTGCTTTATAAACTAATTTTCCTCAAACAAGAATAAAGAAAATTCATAAAACAGCATAAATAAATACATTTAATGTTTTTAATAAGAAACTAATAAGATTTATTGTTAAATTACGCACTGTATCATTAAAAGTATCTACCAAAGTTTTGTAGTCATAATACCATTGATCTTTTAATGTTTCCATATCAATAATAACCTTTTCTATAAAAGAAACATTAAACGAAATATATTTTAAATCTTCATTATATTGATCTTTTTGCTGAATAAGATTATTAATCTGATCAATTAAGCTTTCTTTTTCTTTTGAAAATTTTAAAACAAGTTCTGATTTATTTAAAATTATTTTATTCAAGGAATCTATGCTTTCAGCAGAAGTATTTTTATTTTTTAATGCATTCCACAATTCATCATAACTTGTTTTTGAGTCTGTTAAAAGCTTATCTGTTTCACTTAATCTTTTTTGCAATTCTGTTATCCTATCAGTCAAATTAGTATAAGATTTTACAATATTCACAGTATTTGAATTAATATCTTTTACATTAAAAGTATTAAGAATATTTATAAAATCCTGTTCTTTTCATTTTAAAACCTTGAGTGTTAAATGACAATGATGTTTTGATAAACTGGTATTTTCGGTTTTTACATATTCCTTATTTATCATTCAAATTAACTTCTTACAATCATTTTCCACTTTTGATGATTCTAATGTTGCATTATAAGTTTTAACTTCATAATAACTTTCATTAATTTGAGGACTCTCAGGAGACAATTGCATATTTACATTTTTTTCTCCCATAATTCATATATTATTTCTCATGGAATTATCCATCGATACTGGTACTCATCATATTGATGATCATCAATATTCTCCTCGTCATCATCAAAGAAAATTATAGTTTATACTATTAAATATAAAACCTAGAATTCCGACAGCAATAGCAATAAAAATTATAAATAAAATAAAAAAGCCAAAATATTTTAAAATTGTTTTAAAATCAGGCATTTTTAATTTTTCAAACATAATACAAAAATTAAAAAATAAAATTAATTATATATTAAAAACCATAATTTAATTGGACATATTTTGTAAATTTTCTAAAATAGTTGATTTTATAATAAAAATCATGAACTGTTTTTTCTTATTAATATCAGATTTAATTAAAATTTTATCTATTTTTCATAATACTTTTTCCAATTTTTGATAAAAAGAGTCATTTTCAAGTTTTTCTTTAATTGACTGTAAAATTTTATTTAGATCATTTCTTAATTTTGTTTCTAAATTTTTATCAAAATTTGGACCAAAATCTTCTTCTAATAATTTTTTCACAAGCAGATTCTCATACTTATATTTTAATGATTTCGCTTTTTTTATAACTTTATCATTTGTCTCATTTTTTATTAAATTATCAATTTTTATATTAAAATTATTTACAAGTAAATCCAAGATATTGAATTTCATAGAATCATCTATACTTCATTTAAATACTTCTTCTTCCAAATCAAGCATTTTTAATGATTGACTTAATGCTTTTTCTTCAAGAGAATCATTTGTAATACATGTTTGCATATATTTAATAACCTCATCTTGATATAATGCATATTTTTCTTTATATGTATTATATAAGTCTGTTTTAAGTTTTGTAGATCTATCATTAGCAACATTACCAGTTCAATATAGCGCGATTAATTTATTTAAATTCAAATTAGAGTCTTCTAAATCTTTTGATAGACTATCAATTTTAATCATAAGTGTTCAGGTTTCGCTTAATTCCAAAAAACGAATATTTCAAGTTGAATCATATATTTGTAATCTTAAGTCTTTTTCTGAATTTATAATATTTTTTGCTTTCATAAGAACAAGAAATAAGTTTTCATCATCTGAAAAATTTACATCCAAATATTGTTGCCATTTTTGCATCAAATTATCAACAAAATTTTTCAAAGAAGACTCATATTTTTTTAATTTACTATTTTTTTCTAATGCTTTTTTTATTCAATCATTAAGATCAGTATTGAGAGCTTGAGTGTATTTATTTTTATCATTTTTTAAAAAAACTATATTGTTTTGTAATTTTTGTAATACATCCTTTTCTATTATTCAAACCAACTTATTTATACTCAATAAATTGCTTTCTATTTTTTGATATTTACTTTTAATATTTTGAATAAAAGAAATGTATGCTAAATTTTCAGAAATTCATTTTTGAATACCCGCAATTATGCCATCTAT
The DNA here is from genome assembly GCA_964518815.1 of uncultured Candidatus Peribacteria bacterium. GTDB lineage: Bacteria > Patescibacteriota > Gracilibacteria > BD1-5 > UBA2023 > CAYRGR01. Next base: position 656 of record CAZFLS010000148.1, on the reverse strand, counting down.
TTTTAGAGAAAATACATTATAAAAATTATTTATATTTTCAGTACTACCACTTAAAAAAAGTGTATAATTAGCATTGATCTGTTTAATTTTTTCATCAAAAGCAGTTTTTTGAGCAAAAGAAATTTCTGAGTATCAAATAGAAACCTCATCTTTTAAAGATGTAAGATTATTTAAATTATTTTTTATATCTGAAAATAATGATTGTTTAAGGCTTATAAACTGATCTTGAATTTCTTGTCTAAAATTTAAAATATTTATTTTATTTGCTTTTAATAAAATATCTACATCATCTGGATTAATATTAAGCTCTTTTATTTTTTTGTCATATAAATTACTTAAGTCATAAGCTTTTTGTGTAAGTAAAGCTTCTTTTATAGAAATATCTTTTGATATATTTGTTTTTAGTATATCAATATTATTAACCAGAGTTTCTTTATTTGTAAGAGCAAAAACATTTAATATATTATGAAAGAAAAAAACAGATAAAACTAAAGCTGAAATTATTTTTTTTGTTTTCATCATAATTTAAAATTTAAATAATAAAATACGACTATATTATAAAAATAATTTTCTTAATTTCAATAGATAAAAGTTCTTTTTGTTTTAGTGAAATAAAAATGTTTACTTTTTAGCTTATTAAAAATGAAAATTTAGTA
>CAZFLS010000147.1:0-3119 GCA_964518815.1 uncultured Candidatus Peribacteria bacterium | reverse complement strand
CTATCAAAAAAAATCCAGGTGAAAATATTTTCATTTTTTCTTGCATAAATTTAGTTGTATTTTCGTGCGATTTCTTCTATATTTTATTCGTGAAAATTTTCGGGCTTCTTCGCCTTGAAATAAACACGTTTTAAGAGGTGGACGAAAATGACTAATAACGAAACGATTATCAGCTTAAAAAATGTTTCAAAGCAGTTTGACGGGACCGTTGTCGTCGATGCTTTTAACCTCGATATCAAACGGGGCGAGTTCGTCACGATTCTTGGCCCATCGGGCTGCGGCAAGACGACGACGCTCAGGATGATTGCCGGTTTTGAAACGCCCTCGAGCGGCGAAATTTTGCTAAACGGCACCGACATTTCGGTTTTGCCACCTTACAAGAGACCGGTCAATACCGTGTTTCAGCGCTACGCCCTCTTTCCCCACCTCGATGTCTATGATAATATCGCGTTTGGGTTAAAACTTAAGAAAATCTCCGAAACATATAAAGATAAGAACGGTGAGGAGAAGATGAGGACGAGGCATCTCACAATCGAGGAAATCGATGAAAAGGTCGCCAAAGCTTTAAAAATGGTCGATCTCGAAGAACTTGAAGACCGCGATGTTCAGACTCTTTCGGGCGGTCAACAGCAACGCGTCGCCATCGCCCGCTGCATCGTCAACGAACCGAAGATTTTACTCCTTGATGAACCGCTTGGGGCCCTCGATCTCAAGATGCGCAAAGATATGCAACTCGAACTTAAAGCCATGCACGATAAGTTAGGCATCACTTTTATATATGTAACCCACGATCAAGAAGAAGCTCTGACGATGTCCAACACGATTGTCGTCATGAAAGATGGAGTTATTCAACAAGTCGGTTCGCCGATGGATATCTACAATGAACCAGCCAACGCTTTCGTCGCTGACTTCATCGGAAATTCCAATATTTACAACGCGACGATGGTCGGACCTAAAGTCGTGCGCTTTATCAACGCTAACTTTCCGTGCGATGACGATTTCCCCCTCAATGAAAAAGTCGATGTTGTAATTCGCCCTGAAGACGTCGAAATCGTCCCTTCTGGAAAAGGTATGGTCGAAGCGAAAATCGTCAATAAAATTTTCAAAGGCGTGCATTTTGAATATGTGGTGATGGTCGGTAAAAATGAAGTGGTCGTGCAAAGCACGAAAGACTTTGCTGAAGCCGAGCCAATCGGCCTTGTCATCGACCCCGAGAGCATTCACGTGATGAAAAAAGAATTTACGATTAATAGCTACTATGACGCTTGGATTAACAAGAACAACCAAGTCGTCATCAGCAATATCGCTTTTGATTGCGATGTGACAAAACTCGTTCCGCAATCGACCCTCGATCAAGACGGTTATGTCGTCAGCAAAAAAGGCGTGCGCTATGACTTTAACGACGCTGAAGTCGTCGCCGAAATTCAGTTTGGCGATATCGAACTATCCGATGATATCAGCCAAGGTCAAACGACTGGCACAGTGGTGTCGCTCCTTTATATCGGCGATCACTATCAATATACGGTGCGCACCGAAGACGAAGAGGATTTTGTCGTCGACACGCAGTACGTCTTTAATGAAAACGATGTCGTCTCGATTAATGTCGCATCGAAGCACATACAGCTACGCATCAAAGGAGATATTGCTAAATATGAGCTTTAAGCGCAAATATTTGGCTATTCCCTATAGCCTCTTTTTGGCTCTTTTTGTCATCATACCGATTTTACTCATCGTCTATTATGCTTTTTCCAATGCTGGCGGACAAATTTCTCTCGATTCGCTCGTCCGCTTCTTTTCTTCAACGACAAAACTTAATGTTTTGCTCGTGTCCTTTTTTATCGGTGTTCTCAACACTCTTCTCTGCCTCATCATCGGTTATCCTTTAGCCTACTTTTTAGCTCGCAAACAATATAATACAAACACCGTTCTCGTCTTACTTTTTGTCATGCCGATGTGGATTAATTTCGTTCTTCGCACCGGCGCGACACGCGATTTGCTCACATGGATTGGCATCAACGGCGGTCAGTATCCGTATTTGGCGACGATGGTTGGCATGGTTTATAACTTCCTGCCGTTTACGATTCTGCCCCTCTATTCGACGATGCTCAAACTCGATCAGAGCCAAATCGAAGCGGCGGCGGACCTCGGCGCTAATCCTTTTCAAGTCTTTACAAAATCGATTTTACCGCAATCATTGCCTGGGATTGTCTCAGCTTCGACGATGGTTTTTATGCCGACGATGTCGAGCTATGTCATATCTGACGTACTTTCAGAAGGAAAAATTACTTTATTTGGCAACTCCATCTACTTGAATTTCTCCAGTTCGCAGTGGAACGACGGTTCATTCATGGCCTTGATTATGTTGGCTATCGTCGGCATCACCCTTCTTATTTCACGACGTTTTAACAAAGATGATATATCGGCCCGAGGAAGCAACCTATGGTAAAAAGTAAAAAGCTCTTGGCCAGCATTTATATTTATCTCATTCTTTTTGTCATGTATCTTCCGATTCTCGTCTTGATCGCTTTTTCGTTCACCGAAGCGACAAATGTCGGAGTGTGGACGGGCTTTTCTCTTAATTTGTACGCTCGCCTTTTTCATAGCGAAGAAATAATGGTCGCCCTCGGTAACACTTTGATCATCGCCGTTATCAGCGCCGCGATCTCCACACTTCTTGGCACAGCTGGCGCCATCGGAGCTTACTATAGCCGCCAACGGACATTAAAGGCGATTGAGGGAGTCACTCAAATTCCGATCGTCAATGCCGAAATCGTCATGGCCTTGTCTCTGACCGTCCTCTTCGTCTTTGTCGGCAGCGTCATCTTTCGCGGCCAATCGATCTTCGGCTTCTGGACGCTTCTAATCGGCCATGTCGTCTTATCGGTTCCGTTCGTCTATATTTCGGTCCGCCCGAAATTGATGCAGCTCGATCCGCATCTTTACGAAGCGGCCCTCGACTTGGGAGCGACGCCGCAAAAAGCGCTGTGGAAAGTTATTATTCCGCAAATCATGCCTGGCATTTTCTCAGGCTTCCTCCTAGCTCTGACGCTCTCGCTTGATGATTTTATTATCACGGCCTTTACTCGAGGAACCGGACTCCTTAATGGAGAGGGTACGAT
>CAZFLS010000146.1:0-3119 GCA_964518815.1 uncultured Candidatus Peribacteria bacterium | reverse complement strand
ACTAATTCTAATAAAACTAAATATCAATTATTAAACTTTCTAGAAAATCAAAACATTTTATCTTACAATGAATCTATGTACTTAATAAATAAATCTTATGCTGACTTAACTGATTATTCTAAAAGATACATAAATACTACATGAGATCAACTATGAATACTTCTACATTCTTGAACCTTTGTACCTATTCAAGCAAATAACTGAACTTGAGTTGATATAGTAAATACAACTACAAATTACAAAATATATATTACAAACACTCAAACTATTTCATGATCATGAAAAGATTTATGGGAAATATATTGAAGACTAGATACTACAGCCTGAACATATCCAGGATGTGACACTCCAAATATCAAACTTCCAAACTGACAAGTATGGGCAGCTTGTAATGTAGGAACTAATATATCTTGATTTACAACATCTTCATATTGAGGATTGTTTCAATGGTGAAGAAATGATAAATTAGATCCTACTACTTCTACATCAAGTCTAGCCTCGATTTGAATTCAAGCAAATACTGTATGACATAACTTGTTTATTAAAACAAGTGAAGCACCATGGGATTGGATATCTCAAAATGATGATGATTTATGGTGATGAGTTTGAACTACATCAAATTTATGAACTTACTATACTCAAAATTTATCTCAACAAGCCAAAATGCAGTGACCTTGTACCTCTTGATATCATGTACCTACTTTACAAGAATGGCATAATGCTGTATTTTCAATTAATTCATCTATTCCTTTTGACACTGTTAATAAAAACTATAGTGATATATCTGTTGCCAAAACTCTTAAATTACCACTTTCAGGTCATCGTCATGCTGTTGACGGTAGTCATATACAACTTGGAATAATAGGTTATTATTGGTCTTCTACACCTATAGCAAATATAAGTTTTGATTCTATGCTTTTTATGCCTCTTGGTTATAATTGAACAAAAGCTCATGGATTTTCTGTTCGTTGCGTTAAAAACTAGGAAAAATTAGTAAAATCTAACACAAAAAGTGTTTATACAAAACTAATTAAATCTCCTATTTATGTGTAATTGTTAAAGAAATTTTAATTTAAATTTTTCTATGAAAAAAATATTAATGTAATTTTAAAAAAAATTCCTTCTAGACCGTGAATTTATCTTATGAAAAATGCTCTAGGTAAGATTATTTATGTGTGAAAATCTATATCTTTGAAAGCTAGAGTAAATTCATATTTCAATTGAAAGGCAAATTTGAATTTTGCTAAGAAAAATATGGTAAAGCAAATAAAAGATATTGATTATATCGAAACCAAAAATGAGCTTGAAGCTCTTGTGCTTGAAACGAATTTAATCAAAGATAAAAGACCTAAATATAATATTTTGATGAAAGATGATAAAAATTTAACTTATATAAAAATTTCAGACGATGTAATTCCGGAAGTCTATAAAACAAGACTTAAGACAAAAGAATGACAATATTTTTGACCTTATCCAAATACAGTTAATATTTGATTGATTATAGATACATTAAAAAAGATTTTTAAACTTAGAAGTTGCAAAGTTAAATTTAAGTTGCAAGTTGCAAGTGGCAAGTTGCAAGTTGGAGGAAAACTGGAAATTATTTCTAAAGCAGGGAGAACAATTCCTTGTTTAGATTTTTATATATGATTATGTTCAGGGCCATGTAGTTTAGAGAAAGATAAAATAGAAAATTATCTAAAAAATATTGATTCGTTAAGAGATTTTTTAAAATGAAATACAAGTAAGATTTTGAAAGATTTAGAAGAAAAAATGAAACAAAAAGCAAAGAAATTGGAATTTGAAGAAGCGGCTAAAATAAAGGAGCAAATAAAAAATATTAATGATTTAAGTGAAAGACAAATTGCAAGAGATACTATCACTTGAAATAATGATGTTTTAGTTTTTTTGGAAAAATATGAAAAGAACTTTATTTCTGTAACAGAAATAAGAGATTGATGTATTGTATGAATAAATAATTATAAAATCGAAAACAAACTTGGCGAGACCAAAGAAGAAATTATTAATTTTTTTATTGAACAAAGATATATTGAAAGTCAAAAGTCAAAAGTCAAAAGTTCAAAGTTGAGGGTTAAAAATGAAAAAATAGTTTTAATTACAAACGAAAAAATTGATGACAAATGACTTCTAAAATTTTTAAAAGTAAGACATATTTTAGTTGAGAACCCAAAAATTGGACCAAAAATAGATATTATAAATTTTACAAAAAACAATTTATTAAATTATGCATACAATTTAGAATTAAATGAAATTTCCAAAAAAACTCTTACAAAAAGTACAATGATTTCTATTTTAAATAAGTTAGGTTTTATTGTAGAAAAAAAGAAAGAAATTATTTTTGAATGTTTTGATGTTTCTCATATTAGCGGTAATTTTACTGTTGCATCTAAAAGTGTGATAATAAACTGAAAAAGTATAAATTCTAAATATAGAAAATATAAAATAAATTCAGTTTCTACTGGTGAAGTAGACGATTTTAAATCTATTAAAGAAGTTATTTATAGAAGAAGTTTAGAAGCAATAGAAAAGAATAATTGGCCAGATTTATTTATTATTGATTGAGGAAAAGGACAGTTGAGTGCAACTTTAGAATGAGTTGAGAGTTGAAAGTTGAGAGTTAAGAGTTGAGTTGATAGTAAAGTTCAAAGTTCAGTTAATTTGTGTTCGATTGCAAAAAGGGAAGAAGAAATTTTTGTTCCAAGCTTATCAAAACCTATATTATTTGAAAAATGAAGTCCAGAACTTATGTTGATTCAAAAGATTCGAGATGAAGCACACAGATTTGCAATCTCTTTTCATCGATCAGCAAGATCTAAAGCAATGAAAAAAAATATTTTGGAAGAACTTCCTGGTTTTTGATTCAAAACCAGACAAAAATTATTAAAATTAGCTTGAAATATTGATAATATAAAAAACATAAGTAGGGAAGAACTGAATAAAATTTTAAATAAAAGACAACTTGAGATATTGGAAGATTATGGATTAATAAGTTAAAGCGTAAAAATATATAGTATACAAAATCAAAAAAAGCTTTCGTTTTTTTTTTTTTTGATTTTTCTCTAAAACTAAAATATAATATCATAATTAAAAAATTCTTA
>CAZFLS010000145.1:719-3126 GCA_964518815.1 uncultured Candidatus Peribacteria bacterium | reverse complement strand
CAATTAAGAAGTCTTAAATTAGATTTTTCTGAAACTTCAAAATACAATTCTCTATATTCTCAAGAAAAAGAATTTAAAAGTTTTTGTACTAATTTTTTAGAAATTGATTTCATTTGCTTATTAATTTATTTAATATTTTAATAAAATGTTAACTCAATTTATTACAATTTGGATTTCTTCTTGTTTAATTTTCCCTATTTTTTTTATTAATCTTTCAACTGTTATTGTCCTTATTTGACAACACAAAATCTCAGAATTTTCTTTTAATCAATTTTCTTTAGTTGGTTTTAAAATTAAATCTCAATATAAATTTTTTAATTTTGAGGTTATAGGACAAATCATTAAAATATTTCAATTTTTATTAAAAGAATCTCAAGAAATTATAAGAATAGGTCTTATTCAAGATTACTCTTTTCATAAGGAAGGATTCAAATTTGCAAGATATATTTCTCCTTGTAAGTACATTTTTATTTATAAGATAATAAAAAATCATCAAGTCATGTTCAGCTAAGATTAGTAATTTCTTTATCTTTTGCAATATTTGAATATGAATTAATAATGTTTTTTTTAATTTCATTTTCATGATACATTTTAAATACTTCTTCAAAAATTTTACTTTTTGATTTTCAGGTTTTTTTTTGAAACTAAATTAAGAAGTTTTATTAATTCAATTGGTAATCTTGTAGATATTGTTATATTTGACATATGTTTTTTATAATAAAATATTATTACAAATTCTATATAATTTATGCAATAATACAAATTTATTTTTACATATCTTCTATACTTTTACATTTGTATATTCTAATTTTTATAATAATTCGTATAAATCCTTTTTAAATTTTTTTTACATACATTTTTTTCTTTACAGATAAAAATCTTATTAAGTATTCTTATATCTATATAAACTAATTCTCAAATACTCAAAATGTCATTATTATTATCATTAAAATATTTCAATATAGCAAGTTGTTTATTTAAATCAGTATTCAATTCTAAAATAATGATAGTTCAAGATTCCAAAAAAATATGAAGTTCTCTTTCTAGCTTAAAATAAACAAATTTTGAAATATTTTTATTTGAAAACATATCTTTAAATAAATCTCTAGCAAAAATTATTTTTTTAATACTATCTTCATCTATTCACTCCTTGTAATCAAAAAAACCAGATTCAAGTAAATTAATATCTACAATTTCTAAATTATATAAAGTTTTATCTAAATTTTTTTCATAAATAAGTACTCAATTTGAAGTTATTATATAATTTTTATCAATTCATTTAAAATTTGTTATAAATTGTGGACTATAAGATTCAATAATTATTTTTAATCAACTTGGAAATAATCTTGACACTTCAACTTTTTTTATATTTTTTTGAAGTCAACTGATAGTCTTTTTTATATCGTTTTTGTCTATCAAAAAAATTGATTGCCCATAAAAATTTTCTACAGATTTATATGCAATATTTATATCTGTAATAGTATCTAATCTTTCTATGATAACTTTAGATGGAGAAATACGAAAATAAGGAGAAATAAAAATTATATAAAAGCTCAAAGAAAATAAAACCAGACCTATAGCTAAATAATAATATCTATAATTTTTAACATTATCTCAAACTGTTACTGTAAAATTTGAAAAAAACTTTTTATTTTTTATAAAACAAAAAATCTTCCTCTTTTTTTCCGGTACAACAAAAAGATATTTCTGTGATTTTTCTTTTTTTATCCTTTCACGAAATTTTCTATTTTCAAAATATTTTTTAAATTTATTATAAAAATTTTTTATATTTTTAACGAAGTCCATATTGTTTACTTAATTGGTTTATGACAGAATATATATTACTTTCTGTATTTTTTGTAGCAGACAATTTAAAACGAATTATTGGTGATTTATAAATGTTAATTTTTTTAGAAATAATTTTCTTTAATTCAGATGAATATTTTGATAAAAACTTTGGCAAATTATTCTCATTTTTTTGACTTGAAACATAAATATCAGCATAAGAATTATCGCCTGATACTTGCACATTCAAAACAGTCACAATTCAAAATTCATTAATATTTTCTTTGGCATATTCCAAAATTACAGGTGCAATAATCTTATGTATAACTGCTCATAATTTATCTCACTTATTCCCCATAATATATTTTTTAATTTTATAATTAATTTAATCTTTATCAAAGCTGAAAACCAAATTTGATTAGGAATAAAATCAAATTTTTCAGGACATTCAAAAACATGTTTTGTTTTTATTTTTTTATCTGCTCTAATGCTTTTTTTATTGTATCTTCTGTAATTTGATTAGATGATGTCTGATTATTGGTTGTATTATCTGATTGTTTAGGTATATTTTTTATCTGCTCTAATGCTTTTTTTATTGTATCTTCTGTAATTTGATTAGATG
>CAZFLS010000145.1:0-619 GCA_964518815.1 uncultured Candidatus Peribacteria bacterium | reverse complement strand
ATGTCTGATTAATAATTGTATTATTTAATTGTTTTGACATATTTTCTTGCAATCATTTTGTCATTTCAGAAGATAAATCCATAACCAAAGGAATAAATTTTGGCATTATATATTTATTTGCAAGATATTTATAATCCAAAGTAGGTACAATTTTTAAATAAAACCAAGCCAAACATCAAATAAAAACTAAATATAAAATTCTTTTTATCCATAATGCTCTTTTTTGAGATTTTAGTGATTTATATATATAATCAATTTTTTCTTCATCAGAAATATATTTTTCATTTCAAAACATAATTTTAAAAATTAGAAAAATAAAAAATTAAATTAAAAAAATACACAAATTAAAACAAGTTTATCAGATAAATAATGTGAATCACAGTATAATAAAATTATTTTATTTGTAAAAAAGAAAAAATAAATAAAATACGAATATTATTTTTTAAAACATTAATTATGAACCTAAAACAGGAACTTGAGTCAAGATGACTTTTGAATCAGTTTACAAGTGAAGAGGTTTTTGATTTATATACAAAATGATGACAGAGTTTTTATATTTGATTTGATCCATCTGCAGATTCTTTACAATTAGGTAATATGTGCGCTATAATGGCTGCTG
>CAZFLS010000144.1:0-3138 GCA_964518815.1 uncultured Candidatus Peribacteria bacterium | reverse complement strand
GAACCGAGTTCACCTTTTTCATTTGCTTTAATTTTACCGATCACTTCATCTGCATCAATAATATATTTTTCTGTTCATGCGATTATCATTCATTTGCTTAAAATAGCTATTCATGTTGTAAGTAAAGCTCACAAAATATTATGAACCCATGGCGACATTTCTTCTGAATTTCATTTTAATTCAACAGGAATAGGTTTAGTTGGATTTTTTGATTTTTCTTTAATAACTAAATCAATAAATTCTTTTGATTTACCTTCTAGTAGCGCATGCAAACCAGCATTTCATCAGGTTAATTGTTTTATAAAAGTTAAAGAAATATTTAATGATCTTGTAAAATTTTCTGCTGATACTTTTGCTTTTTCATTATTACTCCAATCTGGTTTTTTTCAAGTAATTCTTTCATAAACAGAATTTATTTTAGTATCTTTTGAATCTCATTTTTCATGTGCTATAGCTTTTGTAATTGCATTTTTTAAATTTTTTGCATCTATTGAAGATACATTTCCTGACGATAATAAATCTATTTTTTCTTTAGTTGTTAGAAGTTTTTCTTTTACTTCTTTTCCATCTCTTTTTTCAGTATCATTAGTAGTAGAGACAATTTTATCTTTTTGTTTTAATTTTGCTTCATCCTTCTTTAAATTAATAGGATTTTGGCTTCATAATTTTTGATTCAACTCATTTATTAATCAATAATAAAGATCTCCTTTTTGTGTAATTATTCAATATGTTTGCAATGCGTTAAAGGTGTATGGATCAATAACTTCTGTTTTAGGAATTGAGCTAAGTCATCAAGTACTCTTATCCCATCAATCCGGATCAAACTTTACACTAATAATATTTCAAACATCTATAATTAATTTAAAAAACTCTTTACCTTTAGATTCTGGATTTACCTTATTTTGATAATAATTATAAAAAGAAGTAAATATTTGTTGTTTTATTTCATTAATACTTTTAGGATTTCCATTTAAATTTAAAAATGATACTAATTTTTTTTGTGTTCTATCATCAATATGTCATTTTTTAGATATAGAATCTTTTATTTGTTGTTTTATATTATCTTCAGTTAAAACTTCTGTTTCTTTTCAGTTTACTTCTTTAAGTTCTCATTTTTTAATTTCATATTTTTCTTCACGTAATCATCAAATATTTTCAGTATCTTCATATAATTTAAGAGCTTGTTTAATATTTGTATTATCTGGATAATTATTTCATAAATAAATAAAAGTATGTCATCCAAAGTCTTCTATTTCTAAGTAATATCATTTACTATCTTTTCAAAGATATACATCATGTGATTCTGTATTATCATTTGCATATCTTTTATTAACTTTTTTTTCAAGTTTTATTTTTTTATCATCTATTCACATTTCTAAAACTTTTGTATTTACACCTTCTTTTATATCTTTAATTTCAGTTAATAAATTAGATAATGCTACAATCTTATCTTTAGCCTGACTTTTAAATATACCTTTAATTCACTCATAATTTTCTCTCGCATTTTCTAGTTGAACTAATATTTTATATAAATATTTAATTTCTTCTTTGGAAGCTTTTCATGTCTTAACTTTATCTCAAGCAGTTTTTAAATCGTTAACAAATTTTTCTCTAATTTTTTTTGTTGTTTCTTTAGAATCGAGTAAATTGTCGATTTCATTAGCATTAAGATTTCAATTTTTATCTGAATCAAAGGGGCTAATGATATTTTTATTAATTATATCTTTTGACATATTTTTATATTTAATATTAAAATCTTTCTAACTTTACCATATTTTCTAAAATAATGCAAAAATCCGAATAACTTTTTGCTTTATGTTTTGGGACTAAATTTAATTTTGGCTTTTAAAAAATAAAAAAGGAAGATAAATCCTCCTTTTTTATTTTTGAATATTTTAACTATTCTTCTTTCTTAATCTTACAAGAGTAAATCATAATACCAAAGCTATAAGAATCAATATATACGATTCTGTTCAAGTTTTAACTTTAGTAATTTCTTGAGCTTTAGGAGTTGGAGTGGTAGCGACAGGAGCTGGAGCTGCAGAATAATATGCTACACATTCTGTGTGAGAATTTTTTACAGATTCATCTCATTTGCTATTTATATTATGGTAATTTATAGTAAATTTTAACAAACCGACAGGCTCTCATTCTTGTTTATCGGTAGAACTCATTGCATAAGATGCTCATAGATCTGACTCTTGGAATTTTATACTTTTATTTCATCCTAATACAAATTCTTGTTTATTGGTTCAAGGAGTATCTGAATCTATCCAGATTATTTCGTTTGCAAATTTCCAAAATTTATTAGGATCGGTTGGATTGGTTACCCATACTGTATTATTTCATCCAAGATTTATAAATTCTGGATTTATTTGTTCGTCTTTATAAAAAACTTGTTCTGTAGAGTTTTGATTTATCCAAGTATCAGCTAGTGTAGATATTTTTTCTGATATAGCCTTTTTACTTCAATCAAAACATTGATTACAAACATTTTGTGTAAAATAATCCTTATCACAGGCAATTTCTTGATAATCTCAAATATTTCATTTTGGTAATGCTAAACTAGTGTTAGTACTTGTATTAGAAGCATCTATAGGTTCACCTTCGGATAAATTAGGATTAGGAGCAGATGGAAATACATTATTTGCATCACTAGTATTTGAGGATGTTTTATCTGCCTCTCCTTCTCAAGAACTACTATCTATAAATCATGCTGTAGATCATGTAGTAGACGAAGTATCTCAAGTTGCAGCAAAAACTTGAGTAGCTAAAGTAGAGGTTACTAGAGCTATTAAAAGAAGTTTTTTTAGTTTCATAATAAGAAAAGTTAAAATTAAAAATAATTTCGTTCTTGATTTTAGCTTTTTCTTTTGTTTTGTCAAAAAATTGTTAAAAAAAATTGTTAAAAAAATTTTTTGTGTTTTTTATGAAGTTATATAAAATGTATGTGAATTTTTATTTTATAACCTATAAAACATGCTAAGTAATATTAAAATCGAGCTTCAAAAGGTGCAAGAACATTTACATAATGAATTTGCAAAATTACAAGTGGGTCGTGCAAATCCATCTTTGATAGAATGAATCCTCATTAATGCTTATGGTTGAACACAGCCATTAAAAAATATTGCATCTGTT
>CAZFLS010000143.1:0-3143 GCA_964518815.1 uncultured Candidatus Peribacteria bacterium | reverse complement strand
ATGTTATTGCATGATATTTTGATCAAAAGATTATTGAAGAAAATAATGAAAATATAAAAAATTTAATTGAAAAAATTAAGAATAATAACTTAAATCAAGATGATTTTATTTGTAAAGAAAATGATAAATTAAAGATAAAAAAGCCAATTTATTATAAAAATTTTATCGAAGTAAAAATAAATTCAAGTTGAATTATTAGATTTGAAGAAATTAAAAATAAAATTGAAGAAGAAAAACAAAAGAAAAAAATTTGGTATAAAATAAAAACATTGTGAGAAAAAATTTATGATAAAAAAACTTTTGTTTGAGTTGGTTTAACGGCAATATTAATAATTGCAATTGTTGTTTTCAATATTAAGATTTCTTCTTATATAGAAAACATTCCCCTTTTAAGTTCAATAATTAACGTTGATGCCCTTAGACAATTTGAGGAAGTAAATGCATCCGATTCTTATTACAAAGCATTTAATAAAAGTATGGCTAAAATTGAAGATAAATTTCCTTTTGCAAAAACTGATGTTAAAGATATCAAAGTTAGAAATGTTTCTTCAAATGAAAAATTGTTTCAAATTACTTTAAATGATTGAGCTAAACATTATTTTTATGTATTTTTAAAAGATCAAAAATATCAAATTAATGAGATTGCTTCACCAAAAGAATTTATAGAAGAAAATCAAACTCAGAGGATGAATTTTAACAAAAATTTTTTAGATAAAGCAAATTATGAAATAAAAAATACTCCAGAATCTATAGCTTGATCAATACAATTTTGACAGAGCGAAACGTCTCAGTGAATAAAAGATAAAGTTTTCAAATCAGAAAAAAATATTCAAACTCCAATAGGTACCATAGACCAAAGTGAAATAATACAAGAAAATCCCGTATCAAGTTCTATAGATATTAATGAACTAAAATAATTTGTTTATTTTTTGGAAAGATTATAATAATCCCGTTAATTTTTTAATGGGATTATTTAATGAAAAAATTTTCTTTAGATAAAAAGACAAATATTAAATATTTACTAACTCAAAAAGGGTTAAGTAAAAAGGTAATTGAGACTATTTCATCTGATAATAATGAACCAAATTGGATGCTAGAATATAGGTTTAAAGCTTTTGAAATATTTAAAAAACTATCTTTTCCATCTTGGGGTCCAGATTTAAGCAGACTAGATTTAGACAATATTTATTATTATGCAAATCCTAAGTGAGAAAAAAATGTGAAATCTTGGGAAGATGTTCCAGAAAATATAAAAAATACTTTTCAAAAATTATGATTACCTCAAGCAGAACAAGAGTATTTAGCTTGAGTATGAGCTCAGTATGATAGCAAAGTAATGTATCATTCCTTAAAAGAAGAATTTGCTAAGTTAGGAATTATTTTTGAAGATATGACAGAAGCTTTAAAAAAATATCCAGATTTAGTAAAAAAATATTTTACGAAAGCAGTTCCAATGGCAGATCATAAATTTGCAGCGTTGCATTATGCAATTTGGAGTGGTGGCACTTTTGTTTATATACCAAAAGAAGTAGAATTAGAAGAACCACTACAAGCATATTTTCGTATGAATCTAGAAACTTCTGGACAATTTGAACATACTATTATTGTTTTAGAAGATTGAGCAAAAGCTCATTATATAGAGTGATGTAGCGCTCCAAAATATAATTCCAGTTCACTTCATGCCTGATGTGTAGAAGTTTTTGTTTGAAAAAAAGCAAATCTTAGATATTCATCTGTAGAAAATTGGAGCTTAAATACATTTAATTTAAATACAAAACGAGCAATCATAGAAGAAGAAGGTTTTATTGAATGGGTTTGAGGAAATATGTGAGCAGGAGTAACAATGCTTTATCCATGTTCAATTTTAAAATGAGATAGAAGCAGTTGTAGTCATATCTGAATTGCATTTGCAAATAAATGACAAATTATAGATTCTTGAACAAAAGTCATACATATTGGTAAAAACACTACTTCAAATGTAGTTTCAAAATCTTTGTCAAAATGATGATGAATATCTGTCTATAGATGACTACTTGATATAAAAGAATCCGCAATTAATTCTGTAGCAAAAATAGAATGTGATGGACTTATTTTGGATAAAAAATCTTTAAATGATACATTTCCAGTAATACAAGTAAAAGATACTAATTCAACCGTGGCACATGAAGCAAAAGTTGGTAAGATAAATGAAAATGATTTGTTTTATTTATGTTCAAGATGAATTAACAAAAAAGATGCAGAAATCATGATAGTAAATGGTTTTATTAATCCTGTAATAAAAGAGCTTCCTTTAGAATATGCTGCAGAGATGAATATTTTAATTGATATGGAAATGAATTAGTACAAAGTACAAAGTCATTAAGTTCACCAGAGCACTAGTTTTAGTATTTAAATAAAATTAGAGACCAAATATAATTTAGTATTTTTTAATAATTGATTTCTAAAACTGGTGCTTGGGTAAATTTAGTACAAGGAAAAGTTACAAGTCAAAGGTTAAAAGTTAAAAGTAAAAAGGATATAACCCAAAAATCTAAGGGATGTATAAAAATTTTTATACAAGCCTGAGCATGTGTCATTTGCGAAGCCAGAAAATCCTTACTTGTCATTTCATAATATAGTCTATAATATCTCTCCATTCTGTCATCCTTACGAAGCGAGGATCCCTTAACTTGAGGATTAGTAAATATATTAGAATTAGAAATTTTTTGTTTAGGAGTAGGACTTATTTGTAATTTGCTACTTGCAACTTTTTATTATTTATAACTTCTCCATAGTTGAAAATTCTTACATGAAAAAAGAGGCCCGAAGACCTCTTTATTTTTAATCTCCTTTTATTTTATGTATTTATTTAATAATTCTCTTGCCATTTCTCTTTGGGGATCTGGCGCATTAATAGATAAATAATATAATGTTATTTCAGGTTTTTTTATGCCTCTTTCAAGCATATCATTCCAAGCCTTTTCTATAACTTTTTCATGAGCAATACCAAAATTTATTTTGGCGGCAATTATTAACCAGAATATAACATCATTATCTTCTTCAGCGTCCATTGTTTTTAGTGTTTCCCATGCAGATAAAGCTTCTTTTTCATTCTTACTTGTGTAAATTATATTTATTAAATTTTCTCTTTTTTCCATTAATTA
>CAZFLS010000142.1:0-3169 GCA_964518815.1 uncultured Candidatus Peribacteria bacterium | reverse complement strand
CTATGGCATATCTTATAGTATTTGATGATATTTATTTCAAATATTTACATTTATTATTTCATTAATATTACTGATAATATTTTTTTATACTTTAAAAAAACAAGTAAATATAATTAAATTATTATTTCGTTCTCATTTTTTAGTATTTTCTTTTTTATATTTAATTTTTTTTCTTTTTTATATTATATATCCAAATACAGAAAAAATTAATTATATATTCATAATAAATAGTATTTTTTCATTAATTTGATTATGAAGTATAATTTTGTTTGATTTTAATTATCCTATAGAAAAAAAATGACCAACTTATATATTTTTTTTAATATATCTTTTTATTTTTTTACTTTTTTATATTAATCATTTTTTTGAAATAGAATTATATATTATATTTTCTTATTTGTGAATAATAAGTTCTGTTTTATATTTTGAATATTTACCTAAAATAAAATATTTTAAACAATTTGATATTTTATCAAAATATACATGAATTATTTTAAATTATATTACATTAATATGTTTATTTATATATCTTTTTATTATTTCCTGATGGTCTTTTAATATAATATTATTACTTTTAATTTGAATTATTTTAAATTATATAGTTCATTATAAATATGAAAATTATATTTCATTATTTTTATCTATATTTACAATTGTTCTTTTTTATATAAAAATTTTTTTATGAATTGAAATAATAAATTTTATAGGATATATAATTTTTATTTATTTTTTACCTTTTATTCTTATTTTTTATACATATATATTTGAAATAAAATATATATATGATATTTATTATTTTCATTATATAGGTATAATTTTAAGCTTATTTTTAGTTATTTATTATTTTATTCAAACGAGAGATATAAATATACTTAATATCTCTATATTAATTTTATTACAATCATGACTACTATTTTCTAGTTTTGTTAAATTTAAAGGAAAAGAGAAAATTTTATAAATTATAATAATTATATGATAAAGAAATTTTACTAATATTAAAAATTATTTTTATTATTAATAACAACAATTTTAATATATAAATCTAATTATTTATTCTCTAAAAATAATTTAATATCTAGCTTATTATTAATATAAATAAAGTGATAAAAAAAATTTTATCTATAATTTCAGATATTTTTATTATTCCAGATAATAAAAAATATAAATTTTCTGAGATTTATTTAGACAAAACTAATTATTATAAAAAAAATTTAGATAAATTATTTCTTGATTGAATTTATATTGCACTAGAATATGAAGAAAATTTAAAAAATACTTTAAAAAAGTTTAAATATCAATACAATAAACAATTACATATTTCATTTATTCCTTATTTAATAAAAGTTTTTGATAAATTTTTAGAAAATAAAATAAATAAAAAAGATGTAATTATTTGTTGAATACCATTATTTCTACTTAATTTCTTAATAAGAGGATATAATCAAACTTACATTTTAGCTGAAAATATAGCAATTAATAAATGATTAAATTTTGTAAAAATTTTATGAAAAAATAAATATACAAAATCACAAGCAAAATTAATAAAACAAGAAAGATTAGAAAATTTAAAAGATAAATTTTATTTAAAAAAGAAATATAAGGAATATATTAAATGAAAAACTATAATAATTATAGATGATGTAATCTCTACATGATCTACAATAAATGAAGTGGCAAGAATTTTAAAAAAATTGTGAGCGAAAAAAATTTATTGAATATTTTTAGCCACATGAGGATAATAATAAGTTACAGACGCATTGCAATGTGTCTGTATAAAGTAAAAAGTTAATTTTTAATAAAATTTAAAATTAATATGTTTTATGTATAAGAATATGAAACAATTAATACCAATAGTTGATAAAAATGATAAAATTATTTGATATAAAGAAAGATATTAAATAACTAAAGATGATATTTATAGAGTTTCTGTATTATGGATTATAAATTCTAAAGATGAGATTCTTTTAGCACAAAGATCTTTTTCTAAAAGTCATCATCCTTGAAAATGGGCGCCAGCAGTTGCATGAACTGTAGAAAAATGAGAAACATATTTAAAAATATTATTAAAGAAACCAAAGAAGAAATATAAATAGATATAAAAAAACCAAAATTATGGAAATATATGAAAGTAAATTGAAAATATAACCATTTTACCAAATTTTTTATAATAAAAATAGACAAAGATCCTAATGAATTTAAAATAGATAAAAATAAAGCAGAACAATTAAGATGGATTTCCAAAGAAGATCTTTTAAATGAAATTAAAATATATCCAGAAAATTTTATTGAATTATTAAAACAAATAATGAACAAAAATTTATAATTTTATAAATAAATTTATGTCACAATTTCTTGAAGTATACTGAGCTAAAACTCATAATCTGAAAAATATCTCAGTAAAAATACCAAAAAATAAATTGGTGGTTATTACTTGAGTAAGTTGATCTGGAAAATCAAGTTTGGCTTTTGATACTATTTATGCAGAAGGTCAAAGACGATATTTAGAAAGCCTTTCTACATATGCTCGTATGATTATTTCTTGAATTAATGAGGACACAAAAGTTGATGAAATAAAATGACTTTCTCCAACAATAAGTATTAATCAAAAAACAGTTTCTACAAATCCAAGATCTACAGTTTGAACTATAACAGAAATATATGATTTTTACAGATTGCTTTATACAAATATTTGAGTTCAAAAATGTCCAAATCACAAAGAAATTACTTTAAAAAAAGATACAATCCAAGAAATATTAAGCTATATTTTATCCTTTAAAAAAGATGATAAATTTTTTATTTTATCACCAATAAATAAGACTATAAATTCTTTGGAAGATATAAAAAAAGAAATTCTAGATCTTTGATTTATAAGATTTATGGTAGGAGAAAATGTATATTCTATTTGAGATGATATTAAAATTTCTTCAAAAGAATTTATTAATAAAAAAATATTTATTGTTATTGATAGATTTATTTTTTCAGATTTAAATGAAAATTTAAAAAAAAGAATAAGAGATTCATTAGAATTAGCATATAAAACATGAAATAATATATTAGAAATATATAATTTAAATACAAAAAAATTTAAACTTTTTTCAAAGGAATCATTTTGTCCTATTTGTCATTATATACTCAAAGACCTAACAATTTCTAATTTTTCTTTTAATTC
>CAZFLS010000141.1:0-3203 GCA_964518815.1 uncultured Candidatus Peribacteria bacterium | reverse complement strand
GTTGTAAACCCGGCCCTTGTTCACCTAAATGATTTAAAGAGGGGGGGGATTAATACCCCCCCTCCCTTAAATTTAACAAAAGGGTATTTTTATGAATAAAAAAATTACAGCAAATGTTGGTGATGGTATTTTTCTTGTACAAGGCACAAATAAATAGGCTGTTTATGATCTTTATAACGCAGAGATATATATAATTGATTCCGGAACAGCAAAATATCTTATAACAGTAAATTCTCAAACATGGACAAAAAAAGATAAAATTAATTTTATCTTTAAACAATCACCAGAAACTTATGAAGCAATATTCAAATACAATTTAGAAAAAAATATTTTTGAAATTGACAATTCAGTTATTCCTACAAAAAATGTAAATTTAGATTTAATTTGGCTGGAAATTACTGAAGAATGTAATGAAAAATGTATTCATTGTTACGCTGATTGTGGTCCTGGATATAAAAAATCAATGCCTTTAGAAGTTATAAAAGATGTTTTATTACAAATCAAAGAATCTGGATTTAAAAAATGTCAAATAGTTGGTGGAGAACCATTTGTCCATAAAAATATTTGGGAAATTATTTATTTTGCACATTCTCTAAAATTTTCTGAATTAGAAATTTTTACAAATCTTATTATACCTAATTTTGATGATCTAAAAAAACTCAAGAGTTTAAATATTAAGATTGCTTCTACTCTTTTGGGTAATGAAAGTAAAGTTCATGATTTATGTACAAGAACAACTGGCAGTTTTAATAAACTTCTCAATAATTTAAGAGAAATTAAAAAACTCGAAATAGATTATAAAATTGGTGTAATAAAAATGAGACAAAATGAATCTTCCATGGATAAGATTAAAGATTTACTTTTAAATGAAGGTCTTATTGATTCTGAGGATGAATTTAATCCCGATGTAATTAGACAGAGTGGTAGAGGAGTAAATAATAATCTTTTGCCAAAAGCCCCAACTACTTATGAACCTTATCTTACTATAAATCCACAATATTTCCATTATTCTAGAATTTATCATCCATGTTGGCGAGGAGAATTAGCAATATCTGCTGATGGTAATGTATTCCCTTGTGTTTTTACAAGAAAAATGTCACTAGGAAACATTAAATCAAAAAGACTTTCAGATATTGTTTTTGAACAAAAAGAAACCACATGGAAAATAAATCTTGATAAAATCGAAAAATGTAAAGATTGTGAATTCCGTTATGCATGCATGGATTGCCGTGCTTTAAGTATAGGAAATGGATTAGGACTTTACGGAGCCCCTATTCGTTGTAACTATGATCCATATAAATAATTGAAAGGAGGTTAGTCTATTGAATAACCTCCTTTTTTGTTTTTTTAATATAATTAAATAAATTTAAATCTTTTCATTTAATAAAATTAATCCAATCTTCATAAAGATTTTTTTCTGTTTCAATTAAATGTTTATGTCATTTATATTCAAAATATTTACCTTTTGAATTTAATCTAATTCTCATTTCATTATCAGCTAATAATTCAATTATTGCGTGTGTTATGTCTGAGTTATCATTTTTAGTTAAAATATGCAATAATTCATGAATTAGATAAACTGTAGAATAATTTTTATAATCTTCGCTATGTCACCAAACTATAGCTTTATTATCGTAAGCTAAACCATTTTTTAATTTAGGGTGAGATATATTTACCTTTATTTTATATGGAATATTTATTTTTATTCAAAAAGATAATAGCTGTTTTAAAACAAATTTTTCATTTAATTTCCATTGATTTTCTACAAAATTTTTATAAGTTTCAGTTTCTTTTATAAGTCTTTTATAAGTTTCAGTTTCTTTTAATTTTTCTAATTTTTTAAATGGTTTTTTATAAAGTTCGCGCAAATCAGTTAAATAAAGTGAATATTCTGGAGAACCCGAAAGGAAAAAATATATTTCAGGATTCTCTTCCCATATTTTATTTGTAAAATCAAACCATCATTCAAAAGGTTCTTCATCTTGTGAAGTATTAATAGCGTGTAGAAAAATATAAATATCATTTATTTTAAAATCAAAAATCATTGTTCAAATAAAAATTAAATAATAATTTAATGTTAATAAAATCTTTATAAAAAGCAAAAATTATTTTATTAATTTATTTATTTAATTTCATCTAATTTTATTTTAATTTCAAAAAAATAATAATTTTGCTTTTTTAAAACTTTTTATATAATACTTCCGCTTCTAAGCCGTGATGGTTATTTGTCTTTAGTTTTTAAACTTTGACTCTTAACTCTAAACTCTTAACTCTTAACTCTAAACTAAATTATGGCTCCAAAAAGAAAACCTTCAAAGGTTATAAAATTGCAACTTACAGCAGGTCAGGCTACTCCAGCTCCTCCGGTTGGTACTGCTCTAGGTCCTACAGGTATTCAAATTGCAGAATTTTGTAAACAATTTAATGACAAAACAAAAGAAAAAATGGGTACAGTTTTGCCTACTGTAATAAATATTTATGAAGATAGAACTTTTGATTTCTATACAAAACAACCACCAATGACTTATCTTATAAAACAAGAATTAAATCTAAAGTCTGGATCAAAAATTCCTCATAAAGAAAAAGTAGGCCATCTTACTGTAGATCAATTAAAGAAAATTGCAGAATTAAAAATGGCAGATTTAAATGCAAATGATATAGATGCAGCAATAAAAATAGTTGCTGGATCAGCTCGTGCAATGGGTATTACTACAGATTTAAAGAAATAAAATTTCGAAATTTGGATATTGAAAATATATAAATATTCATCATCCTGAACTTGATTCAGGATCTCTTAAAATACTAATCAGATCCTGATCGCAATTTTAGTAGGATAGAATAACAATATTTTTTATTTCTTTAATTTTTTAGATATGTTAAATGTTGTTTCGAACTTTTTTACAAAGGGATACAAAAAAGAAACCATTGATCTTTTACTTAAAAATGGAACATATTCGGATGAATATTTAAAAAAAATATTATCATCAGACAAAAATGAAGATATTATAGATTCTTTACTTCGTAATGGCACTTTTAAAAAAGAAAATATAGAAGTGCTTTGATTAAAAGATTATAATGAAACTTTAAAAATAATTTGAAGAAATTGATGAATTATGCTTCATAAATATTCTGGATTTTGAAAAATTATATATTTTTCTAAAAAAGAAAGTTGAGAATATTGTGTATCACTTATATGTCAAGAC
>CAZFLS010000140.1:0-3243 GCA_964518815.1 uncultured Candidatus Peribacteria bacterium | reverse complement strand
GTATATATTGCATCAAATAATTTTACAAAATCTTCTCAATCTTTGATCGAATTTTCTTTATCATAATTTTCTCAATTAGCATGGTGATTATGTATTTCATAAAAAACATACATTTTTTCTCAAACTGATTTTAGATGATTTTGTAATAATATAAGTTCGTTTTTTAAGTATAATGAAGCTAAATTTGTTGATAGTATTCATCAATAATTTGTAAGTCATTTTTTATGTAAATATTTCAAATGTCTATTTATAAAAAAATTTATAGGATCTTTAAGAAAATTTGTTTCCTTTCAAGAATCTGGATGTGTAATTTCAATAATTGGAAATTTAGAAAGATTCTTTTTTTTAAAATGAAATAATAATTTATTAAAAACTTCTTTTAAAGAATCTCAAGGAAAAATAATATTATCATAAGCTGGATCTCTTTTCATGTTACAAATTGCTTCAAAAATATAAGCAGTGTCTGTATTTTCTTGAATTTGTGAAGGCTGAAAAGTTTTTAATTCTCAATTTTGCAATTTTTTTCTCAAATTAGACGTTAGTTTGTTTTTATTTTTAAAATCAGTTTTAAGATAATCAAATAGATACTTTTCATAAAAAATATTATCAAATTCCTCTAAAATAAAATCATTAAAAATAATATGTCCTGGAAATTTTCCTCAAATTGATAACTCTATAGAAGGTATAATTACCATTTTTTGATAAAATTCAGAATTTTTATTATTAATTAACCTATTTGCTTCTTTATTTGTAGCTAAAGTATTATGATCAGCTATAGCAAGCATATTTAATCATACATTTAGTCTTCTTTTAAGAAAATCCTCTACATTTTCCATTCAATCCGTATCTACAATATGACCGGTATGAAGAGATAAATAATTATGTTGTTCATCTTTTATTGCTTCTGGTATATAATCTTGAAGTTTTTTTCTTATTAAGAATTGTTTTTGTTCTTCAGAAGTTTTAAGATATTTATTTTGTAAACTCATACTTGTTAATGTTGATTTAGACATATATTTGAAATATTAAATCAAAAATTAAAACTGTAATTTTATTATTAAATTGCCATTATAATAACAGATATTTTAAAAAAATACAAAAATATAGTTTTTATTTTATTATAAAAGAGTCAAGATAAATATAATGTTCTATTTTAGAAATTTTTAACCTTGTACTAGATAACTTGATAACTTTGTACTTTGTACTAATCTCGACTTGTAGCTTTTAAAAATGAAATATAATGTGGATCCCCGCATTCGCGAGGATGACATATTATTTTTAACTTTTGATTTTTTAAATCTTAAATTTAATTCAACTATTCAACGCAGCTTCGTATCAAATCTTAATAATCTTATCATATTTTAAAAATTCATAATAATCAATTTTTGGAAATTTTGGATGAATAAGTGTAATATTTTTCTTCAAACAATTCAAAGATCTGTCTTCATTTTGTTTCATCATTATATCTATAGTTTTTTGTAATATTTGATAATTTATTCATATAAAATTATTTTGTACTTTGAATCAAAATACATTAATTTTAGTATTTATTTTCCTAGTTACATCTCTTAAAACAGAAACAGCAATAATGTTTTCAGAATCCAAAACTTCTATCGGCAAATTATTTACAACTCAACCATCAATTAAATCTTTTGTTCATAATTTATATGGAGAAATTATTCAAGGAATACTAATGGAAGATCTTATAGCATCTACAATAGATCAACTAGAGAATATTATTTTTTCTCAAGTATCTATATTTACAGAAATGATTTTAAGAGGAATTTTAGCATCTTCTATTTTTTTATCTCAAAAAATTTCAATTAATTTTAGTTTTAATTTATCTCATGTTATAAGTCATGTCCTAAAATTTAAATCTACAAATTTTAAATAATCCAATTTTTTTATATTTGAAACTATATCTCGCATTTTATCCGAAGAAAATCAAAATGCATAAAAAGCTCAAATTATAGAACCCATACTGGTACCAGATATTTCACTTGCTACCATTCCCTTCTCTTCTAAATATTTGATAACTCAAATATGAGCAAATCATCTTGCAGCTCATCCTCATAATGCTAATCAAAATTTTTTAAACATAATCAAATAATTAAAATATAAATTGTAATTCTTGTAAAAATAAGAGATCTTTCTTATATTATTGATTACAAATTATTTAAAACTATTTACTTGATAACTTGATAACTAATTCTTAGCAAAAATCCTCGTCACATACATATATCAAGAAATTGCATATATAAAAATAATTACAGTGAAATTTAGTGTAAGCGAGATATCAAAAATCGCGTGTAGTACTATTGAAAATAAAATTCAATACAAAAATGTTTGGACATAAAAATAATTTAAAAATCATTTTTTAAAATTCAAAAACGCTCTAGTAAAATAAAATCATACAACTGCACTACATAAAACGTGTACAAATAAAGAAAATATTCATCTAAAAATTCAGGTCACTAAAAAATTTCCGCTAAATAATCATTTTTGATTATAAACACTATATAAATATAAAATATTTTCTATAAATCAAAATCATAATGCTATGAAAATAGCTAATAATACTCATTTTTTAATAGAATTAATTTCAGCTAATGAACTTGGCAAAAAGCTAAAATGTTTACTAGCTTCTTCTATAAATCAAATTATAATGTAATAAAAAAGAATTAACCCCAAAGTATTAAAAACAAAATTTGAAACATGTATTGAATTTGTGATATTTTTTCGCAAAAAAGGCAAATAATCAGAAATAAAATAAACCAAAATAAAAGGCAAAGAAAATAGTACTATTACAAAAATATTTTTTAAATATATTTTTATTACATCTTCAAAATCTTTTATAAACATAATTCAAGTTATAAACAAAAAAACAGAAATAATTAAAGTAATTATAATAATTGAAAGTCCAAGAAAAAAATAATTGGAGCTATGTGATGAAATAAGAGCAAAAATATTAAAATTACTTAAAGAAAAATAATCCAATATATTTTCTAAATATAAAACTGGAACTACAGAAAATGCTCACGCAATAATTCAAGCCAAAAATCGTCTTCCGTTTAAAACTGAATTATCAAGATAAGAAAAAATATATCCCCAAATCAAAATGGGAATAAAAGCAAAAATTCAGATCATAGCAAAAACAAAAAC
This sequence comes from uncultured Candidatus Peribacteria bacterium, assembly GCA_964518815.1. Lineage (GTDB taxonomy): Bacteria > Patescibacteriota > Gracilibacteria > BD1-5 > UBA2023 > CAYRGR01. Next base: position 81 of record CAZFLS010000140.1, on the reverse strand, counting down.
CTGAGACATATAATAAGTTAAATTAAATTTGTTAAATATTTTATAAAAATATAGAAATTATTGATGTTTCTAATAAAATAA
>CAZFLS010000139.1:0-3257 GCA_964518815.1 uncultured Candidatus Peribacteria bacterium | reverse complement strand
CTTCTATAGAAGCAAATCCTACCCATATTTATAATAAGGCTGGTACTTATAAAATAAAATTGACAGTAACTTATACAGATGGTACTTTAAAAACATGAACCAAAGATATTGTTATTAAACAAAGTAAAGAATAAAATTCCTAATTCCTAATTAATAAAAGTGAAAAAATTATTATTAACATTCTTATTCTTAATAATTTTTAATGTTACTTTTGCTGAGATTCCTTTTACTGATGTTTCAACAAAAGATTATTTTTATTATGATCTAGATTATTTATATAATGTTTGAATAATTAAGAATACTTCTGATAATTTATTCTATCCTAATAGTTTGATAAAAAGAGATGAATTTGTATGAATTGTAATTTGAGTAGGATGTGTAGACTGTATAAATCCAACCATTGAGGATATTTTAAAATATAATACTACTCCTTTTGTTGATATCTTAAAAACTAATCCTTATTATTACTGTATTTCAAAATGAAAAGATAGTGGAATAGTGGAATGATATAAACTTAATAATAATTGAGTTTATATTTGTCAAAACAATCAAGCTTATAAACAAACCCCATTCTGCCCAGAAAACAATATTACAAAAATAGAAGCTACAACCATATTACTTAGAGCTGCAAAAATTTATGATGATGAACTTAATCAAAAAGCTGTAAAAACTATTACTATTGCTGACATAGATAATAATTGGTATTGATTTGCTAAAAAATGAATAGAAATTGGATTGCTTAAATTAGATGAAAATAATAAAATTTATCCAAATGAATTTATTAAAAGAAAGGATTTTATTTCTATGGCTACAAAAATATTTTGAATTAACTCTTGTGAATTAAAAAATTCCAATAAATATTCCATACCTTCTATTGTAAAAATTTTTGATTCAACAAATTCATGATCAAGTAATTGAATTTGAGAAAATACAACTTTTCCAGATCCCAATAAAATTATTTATGATTATTATGCCTATACAGAATCTGAATGAACTTTTAATTATAATTGGGAATTTACAAATACTACAAGTCAAAAAACTTTAATTGCATCTTGAAAATTTTTAGATGATTTTGATTTAAAGACATCATGAGAATGGGTAATAAAACTTACAACAACAGATACTAAAACCTGAAAGAAATCTGTATCTTATACTCAAATATATATATTATGACTTTGTGATAATAATTGTGTTTGTCCTAAATGATCAAGTTGTTCAAGTAAAGATAATTCTTGTAATATAAATTGAAAATGTATTTTGAATAAAGATAATAATAGTAGTAATGGTGGTAATGGCAATCTTTGAATTTCAATGAGTATAGATTCAAAATCTTGAAACAATCCTTGAAATGTAAATTTTAAATCAATTATAAATTGATGAAACTGAAATAATATATATGAATGGAATTTTTGAGATTGAACTTTTTCTAAAGAAAAAAATCCAAATCATACTTATAAAAATCCTTGAATATATACTATTATTTTAAAAATTACTGGTGGTAATTGAAAAGTATGAATTTCTCAAATGACAATAGAAATAAAAGAAACTGAAGATAAAGATAATGATTGAATACTTGATAATGATGATCTTTGTCCTTTGGTTAGTTGATCAAAATCAAATAATTGATGTCCTTCTTCACTTAATAAATACGAACCACTAAATATTACAAAATGTGATACTAATTGTAGTTGTTTAAAATGATCAATTTGTTCAAGTAAAGATAAAAATTCATGTTCAGTAACATGAATTTGTTTGAAAGAAAATATTTACAATATATTATTAAATAGTACTGATTCAGATAAAAATAATTGATCATCTTGAATATCTAATGAAAATTCTAATAAATACTCTATATCTTCAAAAATAAAAATTTTTGATTCAACAAATTCATGATCAAGTAATTGAATTTGAGAAAATACAACTTTTCCAGATCCCAATAAAATTATTTATGATTATTATGCCTATACAGAATCTGAATGAACTTTTAATTATAATTGGGAATTTACAAATACTACAAGTCAAAAAACTTTAATTGCATCTTGAAAATTTTTAGATGATTTTGATTTAAAGACATCATGAGAATGGGTAATAAAACTTACAACAACAGATACTAAAACCTGAAAGAAATCTGTATCTTATACTCAAATATATATATTATGACTTTGTGATAATAATTGTGTTTGTCCTAAATGATCAAGTTGTTCAAGTAAAGATAATTCTTGTAATATAAATTGAAAATGTATTTTGAATAAAGATAATAATAGTAGTAATGGTGGTAATGGCAATCTTTGAATTTCAATGAGTATAGATTCAAAATCTTGAAACAATCCTTGAAATGTAAATTTTAAATCAATTATAAATTGATGAAACTGAAATAATATATATGAATGGAATTTTTGAGATTGAACTTTTTCTAAAGAAAAAAATCCAAATCATACTTATAAAAATCCTTGAATATATACTATTATTTTAAAAATTACTGGTGGTAATTGAAAAGTATGAATTTCTCAAATGACAATAGAAATAAAAGAAACTGAAGATAAAGATAATGATTGAATACTTGATAATGATGATCTTTGTCCTTTGGTTAGTTGATCAAAATCAAATAATTGATGTCCTTCTTCACTTAATAAATACGAACCACTAAATATTACAAAATGTGATACTAATTGTAGTTGTTTAAAATGATCAATTTGTTCAAGTAAAGATAAAAATTCATGTTCAGTAACATGAATTTGTTTGAAAGAAAATATTTACAATATATTATTAAATAGTACTGATTCAGATAAAAATAATTGATCATCTTGAATATCTAATAAATGTCTTGAAGATAAAATAAAATTAAATGGTTTTATAGAATGATTTAATTCATGTAATAGTTGTCCTTGTAATTACAAAATTGATTTTCAATCTAGTTTAAGAATTTGTGATATTATTTTTCCTGCTATTACAAGTTTAGATAAATACACAATTTTTTCTAGATGAAATATTTATCAGATAAAATAAATCGGTATTTACCTCAAGGGGTAAAGCAAGCACCAACCCTAGACCCTTCGGGTTCCGCGGCAAGAAGAGCCACGGAATATTTACTTCTTTGTTGTCATCACTCGCCGTGCTAAGAAAAGAAAATAAATTTTCTTTTCTCTCGCTTCGTTCGACAATAAAAAGATGTTCCTTGAACTAAATACGAATTTGAACATCTTAATTATTTTTTAAAAAAATTAAAAATATTAATTAATACTAGCATAATCTTGCGA
>CAZFLS010000138.1:0-3266 GCA_964518815.1 uncultured Candidatus Peribacteria bacterium | reverse complement strand
CATAAAAATGATCTAATTGTTCCTTTGAAATTCAAATATCTTTAGCATGAGATATTATTACTTTCTCTTTTAGATCATCAGGCATATCTTCAAACTCTTTAGATCAAATTATTATATTATTAAATTTATTTTCACTAATAACATCTTTTGTTTTCCCTTTTACTTTTTTAGCAATATTTCATATTCATTTAGGTTGCTTATCCAAAGGAGGTAGTTTACCTTTTGTATCTATTCAAGATCAACTTTCATTTATTTTTGGTGCCATATTATATAAAAATTATTAAATAACTATTAATTTATAATAAAATTTGTTATTTTGTCAAAAAATCATTTAAATACAGTTTGACAAATATTATTTTTTAATCAATAGATATTAAATAATAAAAATATGCACCTATATTTATCTTTTAATTTAAAGCAATTTATAAATATATTTTTTTAAAAAAGAATTTCTAAACTTTTTTTAACATCTTCTTTTTTAATTATTATAAAAAGTTCTGTATATGTTGAAACAACATCAATGATATTAATATTATAAAAAGCGAACCTTTTTGATATCTCATAAAAAAGTCCGACTTCATTAATCATTTCTTTTGTAAGATTCATTCAAATTATAGAGAGATTTTTTAGTTTTAATTTTATAGAATTTGGATTAATTTTAGATAAAATTGGTTCTTCTAGTAATTCTCCATATACAATATTTATTTCTTTGAGTCATTGTGTAATACTTAAATATTCATTCGTTTTAGCTGTTGTAATTTGATGAATACTATTGAGAATATTGATATTTTCTATTATCTAACACCTATCATCTATAATGGTTCGGGATGAGGGATTCGAACCCCCGATAGCGGATTCAGAGTCCGCCGCCTTACCACTTGGCCAATCCCGAGAATTAATAAAAATTAGTATAAAGTTAGAGACAAGGCAATGCCTTGTCTGTACAAAGTTATCAAGTACAAAGAAAATCATTAAATCAATTTCCTAACTTTATAATTTCATAAACTAGTTTTACTATATTTAATTTCAAAAAAAAGCAAAATTTGTTTAAAAAATTATAGAAAAAATAAAATAGCTCTAATTCCTTTGAAAATTATATTTAAGATTCAAATTAGAGCTAAAAATCACAATTTTAAAAAATTTTGACTTTTTTATAATTATTTTTATAAATAAAAATAAATTCAATATTTTTTAACTTAAAATTAAGTTTATTTACTTTTTAATTACTTTCTTATGAATTGAAATAATATAGTGGTAAAAAAACTCGGATGAGAAAATGCTGCAGAGTTGGATTTGAGTACAAATAATATTATAGAGGATTATGAAAAATGAGTCTTACAAGCTGTAGTAATATCTGCTATGAGATCAAAAGAATTCAATACTACAGATAAACTTATAGAAATATGAAATGAGTTATGAAAAACTAAAAATTATGAAAAGGTGTCTAAAATAATAGAAGAAATAAAACAATTTCATCTTAAAACTGCTAAAGAAAAAATTCAAAATTCAAAACTTTTAGAAAATCTTCAAAATGTTTTAAATGAGATTTTTTCATCTTTTGGAAAAATTGTTCAGGAATGGATTTTAAATTGAGATATACATATTTTACCTTGTAAAGATAATGATTATAGCATTTCTTTAAATTGAAAAAATTATTCTATTATATGATTTTGAGAAGAAATTAGTGCAAAAGTTTTTAGTGAAATTTTAAATACTAAAGCAAAAGTCTTAGGGATTATTGATAAAAATAAGAATTTATCTGAAGGACTTTATCTTGATAATGTAATAAGTTCGAATGAGATTAATTGAAAATCAGAAAAAGAAATTTTTAAATTTTTATATAAAAAACTCTGAAACCATATCCAAGAAATTTTGAATAATTGAATTGTGCCTATTTTATCATGATATGTAGGTAAATTTGAAAATGGTATAGAAAATGCAATATGAAGAGGTTATTCCGATTCTGTAGCTTCTGCATTAGCTGTTTGACTTGCTTGAAAATCTGAAAAAGAAGTTATTTTAGAAATTCAAAAAAAAGTTTTGTGAATTTTGTCATGTGATGAGAACTTACTTGATTGAAAAAAAGCAAAATTAATCGAAAACATTAACTATATATCAGCTAGAGAAATTACAGGTTCTAGATGAGCAAATGCAAAAGTATTACATTCTCAAACTTTAAGAGAAGAACTTTTAGACGCAGGAATTAAAATTCATGTATTTGATCCTTTTAATAAAGATAGTAAATGAACTTGGATAACACCAAAATGAGATATTTCTTCAAAAGAAGTTCAATTTGTTTGATGAAAAAAAGATATTACATTAATAACTATAAGTTCATCTAGTATGTGCCAATGATTTTTGGCTAAAGTTTTTGATATTATTAAAGATAAAGTATCTGTAGACGTTGTTTCTACGTCAGAAACAGAAGTTACAATATCTCTTAACAATTGAAATACTGTAGAAGAAATTAAAAACTTATTAGAAACAAGACTAGGTATTAATAATTTAAATGATGAAAATCATATGAATTTTATAGAAGTTGAAAAAGATAAAGCTTTAATTAACTGTATATGACAAAATATGAGAGATAAAATTTGAATTTTAATGAAGGCTGCCGATACTTTATGTAAAGCATGAATAAATGTAGAAATTGTATCACAATGATACTTACAAAGGGCTATAACATTTTGAATTAAACAAGAAAAATATAATGAAGCTATTAAATGTTTACATAAAAATTTAATAGAAAATTAAAACTTCTAAATTTTTATTCTGTAAAACCTTATATATTAGTTTATTTTCATAACTTATAGACTGTTTTTTAATTTTATTTATATATTATCGTTACAATATAAAAAAAAGAAATAAAACTAATTTGCTTTTATTTATGATTTCATAAAATGAGTTAATATCTTTTAAAGTTAATTTAAATACAAATGATATTATTAAAAATAATTTATTGAATAATTTTTGCAATATGTTGAATTGCAATTATTAAATATAGAAAAATTGTTTATGAATGGACAGGTAAATTTAATTGGGCAGAAAAATATATATGAAGTTGATGAACAGTAATAGTTATAATACTTATTTGATTAGTTTTGATTTTTGTAAGTGTTGCTTATCCTCTTTGATATATTGATTTTAAGCCAAATCAAAAAATACAAAATATAAACACAGAAACTCAAAATCAGATAAAAAATATAAACAATAATAATTAAACTAATTTAATACTTGTACATTTTTATACTTTAACACTTTAATTA
>CAZFLS010000137.1:0-3276 GCA_964518815.1 uncultured Candidatus Peribacteria bacterium | reverse complement strand
AAACTATATAATTCGCCCACTTTTTACAAGTATGCCTTTTTTGGATTGTAAATAAAATCTAGAATTTATACCAAGTTTTGGAGTTATAGCTCAGTTGGTTAGAGCGCTGCCCTGTCACGGCAGAGGTCGCGAGTTCGAACCTCGTTAACTCCGCCAGAAAAAATTTTTGCAAAGCAAAAATTTTGAATATAAAGTCCAAGGTAAAAATTAAAAAAAATAAAAACCTGTACTTTAAACTTTTAACTTTACACTTTAGACTATTCTTGGGCCCTTAGCTCAGTTGGCTAGAGCGCCTCGCTTGCACCGAGGAGGTCAGGAGTTCGACTCTCCTAGGGTCCACCAAGAAAAATTTCTAAAAGAAATTTTTTTAGCACAAAGTTCAAATTAAAAAGTATAAAGTACAAAATTTTATACCATCAACTTGTAACTTGTAACTTGTAACTATAAATCTATGTGATTAAGAAATAAAAGACCTAGAAGATTAAATTATTATGTAAGTGTTAAATGACCTAAATCTTGAAATAAAATAGAAAATTCTATTAAACATTTTAAAAAACTTGATGAAAGGATTAAATTAGAATGAGAGACTAAATGGCTTAAAAATGCTAAAGAATTTGTTGTAAATAAATTAAAAAAATATTCAATTAACATTAATAAAATTTAATTATGCCTAGATTGACTTCTAAAGCTCACAAGAAATTAAAAAGAACAAAAGAGCTAATTACAAAGAAGATGAAAAAAAATCAAAAATAATTTTTTGATTTTTAAACCTTTTTGTATAAAATAAAAAAGCTTTTTTATTTTTAATAAATAATTTTATTCATTAATTTTTATTCATATGGCAGTTTTTGATCGTTCTAAACCACACTTAAATATAGGTACTATAGGTCATGTTGACCATGGTAAGACTACTCTTACAGCAGCTATTAGTTATGTTTTAAACAAAAAATATTGAGGCTGAGAATTAAGAGACTATGCTAGTATAGATAATGCTCCAGAAGAAAGAGCAAGAGGTATTACTATTAATACATCTCATGTTGAATATGAGACTCCTACAAGACATTATGCTCACGTAGACTGTCCATGACATGCAGATTATATTAAAAATATGATTACAGGTGCAGCACAAATGGATGCATCTATTCTTGTAGTTGCTGCTACAGATGGTCCTATGGCACAAACAAGAGAACATATATTACTTGCAAGACAAGTATGAGTTCCTTATATTGTTGTTTATATGAACAAATGTGATATGGTTTGAGATGAAGAAATGTTAGATCTTGTAGAAGTAGAAATAAGAGATTTATTAACAAAAAATGAATTTCCATGAGATAAAACTCCAATTATTAGATGATCAGCTTTAGTAGCATTAGAAAATCCTACTGATTATGAAAAACAATATTGAGCAAAATCTGTTTTTGAATTAATGGATGCAATTGAACAATTTGTTCCAGTTCCAGAGAGACCGGTAGATAAACCATTTATTATGTCTATAGAAGATGTATTTTCTATAAAATGAAGAGGTACAGTAGTTACTGGTAGAATAGATCAATGAACTTTAAAATTATGAGATGAAGTTGAAATTGTGGGTATTAAAGAAACTAAGAAAACTACAGTTACAGGTATTGAAATGTTTCATAAACAATTAGAACAATGACAAGCTTGAGATAACGCTTGAATATTACTTAGATGAATTGAAAGAGATGATGTAGAAAGATGACAAATTCTTGCAAAACCAGGTTCTATTAAACCTCATACAAAATTTGAAGCCGAAGTTTATGTACTTACAAAAGATGAATGAGGAAGACATACTCCTTTCTTTAAATGATATAAACCTCAATTCTATTTTAGAACTACAGATGTAACTTGATCTATTGAGTTGCCAGCATGAGTAGAAATGGTTATGCCTTGAGATAATGTTAAAATGTTAGTAGAATTATGATCTCCAATAGCTATGGATCAAGGTTTAAGATTTGCTATAAGAGAATGAAGTCGTACAGTGTGATCATGAGTAGTTTCAAAAGTATTATCTTAAAGAAAAAATAAATAATTTATTGTAGAGATACATTGTAATGTATCTCTACAGTTATTTAATATTAATTATTATAAAATTACCGTTATGGCGAATAAAAAAACTTGAAATATTAGAATTGTAGTTAGAGCTTTTGAACATAAACTTGTTGATGAAGCAGTTAAGAAAATAGTTTTAACAGCAAAAGATTCTTGAGCAATAGTTGTTTGACCTATACCTCTTCCTACAAAAATTGAAAAAATTACATTAAACAGATCTACTTTTGTACATAAAAATGCAAGAGAACAATTTGAAATAAGAAGACACAAAAGAATTATCGATATTAAGGATTCTACACCAAAAACTCTTGAATTACTACAATGAATTAATATTCCATCTTGAGTTGGTGTTGATATTAAAGTTATATAAAACTTAAAAGAACAAATTGTTAAACAAAACAGCTATTAATTTATAAATTTTTAACTTTTAACTTGCAATTGTATTATGTCTAGAGTTTGTCAATTAACATGAAAAAAAACATGAGTATGAAATAAAGTATCTCATTCTGTAAGAAGAACAAAAAGAAAATTTCTTCCAAATTTATTTTGGAAGTATATTAAAGATTCTGTAACATGAATAAAGGTTAGAGTAAGATTATCTGCGAAAGCAATAAAAACCCTAAAAAAAGATTGAGTATTGTAATAGTCTTTATTTGTTATACTTTAGTCTTTAGAATTGATTTAAACAATTTCTTCTAAAAACTAATAACTAAAATTAAAGACTAATTTCGCCCAGGTGGTGGAATTGGTAGACACGCAGGACTTAAAATCCTGTCTCTTCGGAGGTGCGGGTTCGATTCCCGCCCCGGGCACCAAAATAGAACTGAGAATTAAGAATTAAGAATTGAGGATAAAAAAACTTAGCACAAAGTATAAAATTAAAAACTAAAATAAACAAAAACCATTAATCTAATTTATAATTTCTAATCCCTAAACTATGTTGAAAATTCGTTTATCAAGATCTTGAAGAGAAAATTTAGCTTTTTTTAAAATTGTTTTAACTGAACATAGTAAATCTGCAAAACATTGATACAAAGAAGTATTATGATTTTACAATCCACTTACTAAGGAACTTAAAATAGATAAAGAAAAGGCAGATAAATATATCTCGAATTGAGCTGCTTATTCTGCAAGTTTACAAAAAATTTTAACTAAACAATGAATTATTTCTTAATTATTTTATTTTTTTATTTTAATTTCTTTATG
>CAZFLS010000136.1:0-3313 GCA_964518815.1 uncultured Candidatus Peribacteria bacterium | reverse complement strand
GTCCAAATTTGACTAATTGCATTGCTTTTAAAAATTTTATGTTAACACTACCTAGCTATATCCTAGAAAAAGATAAAATAATAAAAGTTGAAAAAGAAACTTTAAATAATGATGAAGTAATAAAGTATCTTATAGAGATTTTATATAGATTGTATGATATTTGATTTGATATTATTTCAAAAATACTATTTTCAGAATTTTTGGAAAAATTTATGAAAAATGTCAATGATTTGGAGTTGAAAATTTGATATGATAGAAGTTTTTCAGCAACAAGGTCACACGAAAAAAGAGGAAGTTATATACATAATCCTAAATAAAAACATATTTTATAAATCAACAAATTGTATTTTTTTAAAAATTATATTATAATAACACTAAGGATAGAGAATTTTATTTTTTAAGACTATAAATATTGAATTTAGAAAAACTAACTATTCTTATACAATCTCTTAATATTCCTGATGTTATAAAAAGAGATTTAATACAGAATATACAAAATATTGATACCAATGAGCTTCTTGATATTTTAGAAAAATATTGAGTAAGTATAAAAAATATAGTCCAAAAAGATAAACAAATATTCTTTGAATACCTAAAATCTACAAACAACTTTTTTGAAATAAAGGAAAAAGAAAATATAAAAAATGTTGATTTAGACGTAATTTAGCTTTGTAAAACAAAAACAAAATGGAAATAGAAGCTTTTTGAAACATTAACAATCAGCAAGAAAGGTCAAAAAGTTTCTCTGAAAGAATGAGACAAATAGAAGTTTCTTTGAATATTCAAAACAATAATGAAAAGTCTTCAAAGGATATAATTGCAACTCAATATAAGATTGAAACACTAAAAAGGCAATGAAAAAGCTCCCCAGAAACAAATCAAGCCTACGAAAGAGTTATTACAAAATATGAAAATCTTACTGAAAGACGTTTTGTTTCTAATATTGAATATATAGACGCAACTAAAAGCCTTATAAAAGACCTTTCAGAGCTTAAATTGAAAGATTGAAGGAAGCTAAAAGGTGTAACAATTGATTGATGATTATATGAAAGTATGGTTGCGGTATATGAATGAGCTAAGAAAGCTTGAGAAAAGATTGTAGAAGAACTGAAACAAAACTTAAAAATGCTTGTTAGTCCCGAAGAGTGGAGTAAGATACTAAATGCCTTATGAGAAGCTCTTAGAAATCCTATTCAGTTTATTGATACTGTTCTTAAATGAATTAAAGAGTATGCAAGTGGAGTTTATGAATATATAGACATTGTAAGAAAAAATTCAACCAATAAGGGTTTTGCTACCGAGATGAGTAAGTATTTACCAGAAGTTTGAATTCCCCTTATAATATCGAGTGTTTGACCTTGAAAATTTTTTAAAATTCTAAAACTTGAAAAATTTTTACCCGAAAGACTTATAAAAGCTTTTAGCAAAACGGAAAAAGTCGAGCATAAATGATGATGAATATCAAATTTTGAAAAAAATGTAGTAAACTTACTTGAGATGAACTTTGGTTTTAAGGAAAATATACCAATAGAACAAGCAAGAAAGAGTATAGAAAAATTTGAAACCTATCTAACAAGAGAATATTTTACCCATTGACCCGAGGCTACAAGCAAAGTACTTTCAACACTTGAAGAAATAAGCGACTATGTAGTAAAAAATTGAGATAAAATAATAGCTAATAAAGAAATAAGGAGAGATATGCTTTCAGATTTAGTTAATGTCAGAAGAAGAGTAGACCAAATCTATAGGACTTCTCCAGAGCTTACATTAAAAACGAAACAAAGAATGGAAACTTTGGTAAGAGATGACTTACCGAAAGCATATTATAAACTAAATCCCGAGGTAGCACCGAAAAAATAATTTATTTGTTTAATTTTGTAAATATGACAACAAGTGTAAAAGATTGAGTAGAAGATAGGTCTTTTGAAGAAATAGCAAAAGACATTTGAAACTCTGTAAATCAATCAGTTACTCAAGTTAATAAAACATTGCAATTTTTAGAAACTTGAGAAAATCAATTACTTAACTCAATTGTACAAGAGTATTTTAATGAGGAAAGAGATAAGTTTTGAAATGATATAAAAAAATTTACTCAATTTTTAGTGGAATGATTAAAAGAGTATTTATCTTTTGTTTCATATCTAAATAATCATAGATTATCTTGACCAGAAGATGAAAGAAGAGATAAACAAAATACGGATTTTGAGTGGAAATATCACAAGGTCTTATATTACTGACAACAAGACCCGATTGAACCGATGAAAGAACGCAAAAAGGTAGCACAAATTGAAAAAAAAGCACCATTTATGAAAAAGGTAAGATGAGCTATTGATTCAATTTTAGGAAATAGATAAAACATCAAAAAAATTATTATTATTTGTAATAAATAATTTCTTAAAATTTTAGAAAAATTAAAACTACAAAAAGAAATGGTGAGATTAAAATTTGAAGTAATTTAGAAACTATTTTATCTTAAATATGCAAGAAAAAGTAAAAAATGATATATCTTTTATTATAAATGATAATATCAACGCAATAAAAAATCCATATACAAAAATTGAATTATTGCAAAATCCTAATATACTAGAAGAGCTTGAAATTAAATACAAAAAAGAGATTGCTGACTTAATAGCAGAATTAGAAAAACAATATAAAGATATTATTCCTTTTGTTGAAAGTTTAAGAAACTATGTCAAAGATATTACAGAACAAACATTTTTTAGCGCAGTTTATCTTTTAGCAAATTCAATACTATCAATTTTCACATCGATAAATGTACTATCAGTAAAATGAGAATATGCCTCTATAATGACATTGTTGAGAAAGTTAGATGAAGCTACAACATTATGTAATCTATTTATATTTGATTGCAAAGAAAATAATTCAGAAAATTTAAATAAATGGTTTTCTTGAAAAATTATTGAACATAAAATTTGAAGAGAAAAAATGGATAAATTACCAGAATGAGTTAATGTAGACTTTAAAGCACTACAATCATACGTATATCAAATGATATCACAAGCAGCTCATAATTGATATTCTTCTTTATTAGAAAACATAAGCCCCTTTACCGAGAATTATGATAATAAATCAACTTGATATTATAGAACAATTTCAGCTCTTAAGATGACATTATGATGAATAACAGAATTTATTATATCATTAAAATGAATTTATTTATTTATAATAAAAGATGTAAAAATTTATAATAAGTTAGACTTAGTATTAAAAATACATAATCCTGATTTTTGAAAAAATACTAGGTAGTGTTAACATAAAAAGTTGCATTTTTTAAATAAATGAGTAAAATGCG
>CAZFLS010000135.1:0-3351 GCA_964518815.1 uncultured Candidatus Peribacteria bacterium | reverse complement strand
GTAATATACTCTCTGAAAGAAAAAAGACATATATTTCCATGAACCCAAACGACTCAAACGGCGCAAAAATATAAACTATCAACCATACGGTAGTAAAAAACAACAGCAAATAAATCAGCTGCATTATTCCCCTCCTTTTTTTTATTTGAATATTTTTTTTATTTTTGTTTATTCTTTTAATAGTAAAATTTAGAATTTGTCAAATTTAAAATTAATTTTTAAATTAATTTTAAATATAATTAAATATACTGATAAAAAGTTAAATTAAATTAAAAATTTACAAAAAAATTTTGACATAAAAATAAAAATTCTTATATTGCGAGAGTAATAAAAATATTTAAATTTTATTTATGCAAAAAAGTCTATTACTAAATCTTCTACTTTTAGGTTAAACCTAAGGGAATTTTGGTAATAATTAAAACGATTTAAAACCTCTCTCTTAGGAAAAACTTAAGAGAGATTTTTTTATTTTTTCAAATTTTATTATGACATTCAAAAAAATTATTCATTTAAAACTCTTACTCTTATATCTAGCCCTGTAGGAAGATAGTACTTATTGAGATTTTTAAAATCCTTTTACCACTCTTCCGAAAAGAAGAGTTTTTATTTTTTAAAAAAATGTAATTATGAACAATAAACAAAATACTCATGGGGATAATAATAAAGTTGAAATATTTGATACAACTTTAAGAGATTGAGATCAAGCTGTTGGGGTTGGATTTAATCCTAAAGAAAAAATTGTAATCGCTCATGCTTTGAGAGAATTATGAGTTGATGCTATTGAAATTGGATTTGCAGCATCGAGAGCTGAAAATTGAATGGAACAAATTGTTGATGAAATTGGTAGAGACAAAGATTCTCCAACGATTGTTTCTCTTTCTCGTGCTGATATCAAAGATATTGATGATTCTGCAGAAGTTTTAAAAAATGCAATTCATGGAAGAATTCATACTTTTATTGCAACTTCAGATGACCATATAAGGACAAAGTTTATGAAATCTTGGAGATGCAAAACTCTTAAACAAACAAAAGAAAAAGTACTTGAAAAAATTGAAGAAACTGTATCTCATGCCGTTAAAACAGGAAAAGAAGTTGAATGGTCAGCAGAAGTAGCAACATGTTCAAATAGAGAATATCTTTTAAAAGCTTGCAAAATTGCGATTATAGCTTGAGCAAGTATAATCAATATCCCCGATACTTTGGGAACTGCAAATCCTTGGGAAGTAGAAGAACTTTTTAAATTCCTTATAGATTGAACTTCCGATTTAAAAAAAGAATACAATTTCAAATTTTCTACTCATAATCATAATGATAGATGACTTGCTACCGCTAATAATCTTTCTGCAATAAAATGATGAGCAAGACAGGTTGAATGTACTCTTCTTGGAATTTGAGAAAGAGCTTGAAATTCAAAGCTTCATGAGATTGTTTGAAGCATTAAGGATTTTAAAATTGAGTCAGGTTCAAATTTATATACAAATATTAGATACAAGGTTTTATGGAAAGCTTCTTATCTTGTTGCTAGAATTCTTGGTACAGATATAATACCAAATGAACCATTTATATGAAAACTTGTAAGTGCTCATTGATCTTGAGTGCATGTTTCGTGAGCAAATAAAGGTAAGGCAAATTGAATGGGAGATATTTATAAAAAAGTTGATTCAAAAAATTATGGAGTTCCTAAAGTAACCGAAACCTTTAATGCCAGATCTGGCTGAGCTCAAATAGTAAAAATGTTGAAATATTATAAGATTATTCTTGATCCTCAAAAAGATAAATGTTTTATAGATAAAATTGCAAAAAGAGCTTGTGAAATTGCTGAAGAAGCTCGTTGAATATATAAAGAAAATATATTAGCAATTTATCTAGAATTTATCTGAAAATTTAAAATAATTTCGATTACAACACCTACTCCAAATGAGGTGTATATTACTTTGAAAATAAATTGAAAAATAGTAAAAATTAAATGAAAATGAACTGATGAAAATGGTCATATTGATGGCACAATAAATTGAATTAATAAATTTTTTTGAAAAGAAATTGTCAACATTAATCACATTAAAATTAAGGAAAGAGAGGATGTAATAAAAATTGCAAAAGATCTTTGATATGATCACAGAAAATATAAAATTACAAATGGTCATGATGAATCTTGAAAACAAACTTGAATTATAGATATAGAGCTTGTTATATGAAGAAAGAAAATTAATATCAAAAGTGCAGGACATAATGTTATTATAGAGACAATAAAGGCTATTATTTATGGGTCAGTTTCAGAGATGGTAAAAAAAGTTTAAAATTAAAGTGATTTTTATCTCATTTTATAGTACGTTTTAAAAGAATTTAAAATATTTAAAAATAAATTGATAATAAAATTGATATTTATATACTGTCTTCAATTTTATTATCTAATTTAAAATTATGTTAGATATAAAATTTATAAAAGAGAGCTATAAAGAATAAAATATTGATTTTGATTTGAATAACAAATTACTTAGCGTAGATGAAAAACGCTGTATTTTACAAAATATATGATACCAATTGAATATTTAAGACAATTTCGCTTTTTAGAATATGCTATTTTTGATTTTATAGTTGTATTTGCCGGAATGTACTTACTAGCACCATTATTATCAAAATTATTTCTCAAAGCAAAAATAGAAATACCGATAAAAAATTGGCTTTTTCTTGCTATACCAATAGGTATTATTGTTCATTTATTGGCAGGAAAAATGACACCTATGACTAAAAATTTTATTAATCCAAATGATCATTATATTTTAAAAGCAGTTGTTATTTGACTTTTGATTTTATGATTAAAAGGAATAAAAACTGTTCCTAAAAAATAAATATATTTTAGTATTTTATAAGCACAAAATATGAATAACTATGAAAAAATAGAACAAGAAATTAACAAAATAAAAGAAAGAAATTTTAAAGTTGAAGCCGATAAAGCCTGGGAAACAAGTCTTTTTAGAAAATTTCTTATTTCAATATTAACTTATGTTGTAATTGTATTATTTTTTTATTTTGCTAATTTACCAAAACCTTTTATTAATGCTATTGTTCCAACAATAGGTTTTGTACTATCTACATTGACAGTTCCACTCTTTAAAAAATGGTGGATAAACAAATTTTTTAAAAAATAAGCAATAAAATATATAAAAAGTTGATAAAAGAATTATTATTAAGCCAAAATATAATTCTTCAACAAAAAAAGGGGCCGCATTATGCGACCCCTTAAATTTTTAATTCCAAAGCACTCCACTAAGGAGACTTTTGACTTTAATTTTTCCTCCTTTCTTTTATTTATATTTTATTTGCGGTAAAAGAGATATACTAAAAACAATT
>CAZFLS010000134.1:0-3396 GCA_964518815.1 uncultured Candidatus Peribacteria bacterium | reverse complement strand
ATATTTTAACTATTTTTATATGGAAAAATGAATTAATCTTAATATAAATCAATTAGCAATAATTAATTTAATTTTACAAATAGATAAAGAATGAAAACAAAAAACTTATTCTTTATGAGAATTACAAATTGCTAATGATATTTTTAAAGAAATTAAAAATAATGTAAAAGATAATAAGTTTCAAGATTGAATAGTAAATTTTACTAGTGAACAAAAGGTTTTTATAATTAAATTAATTAATGATAGAGAATGGGGAGTATTAGATGCTGAACATGTTTTTAAACTTAAAGAATTATTAAATTAAATTTTTAACTAATTTATTATGAAAAAATTTCTTTTATCTAATCCAGCAAAAGCATTTTATTGGACTACATTAAATTGATTAATAAGTTTAGCAATATTATATTTTACTGATAATAACTTAGAATATTCTATTGTTTTAATACCTATTTTAAATACTATTACTAAATTTATTAATACTCAATTACTTCCTAATCTAAAGTAATATGACAAAGCATAAATTGGAGGACTGCATCCAAACAACTAATATAGCCCTTTTACAACAAACTATGAAAAACATTGAATCAAAGTTAGACAATGTTACTAATACTATGGAAGACTTTATAAAAGAAATCCGTACCAGTTATACAACAAAAGAAGAATACAAAAATCTTAAAACAGACTATGTAGATTTCAAAAACAAAATGTGGGTGATAAATCTCGCAATACTCGTAGCTTTAATAGGTGGTGTCTTTGCTGTAATATTAAAGTAACGATTTTATTCTTAAAATAATTAAATGAAACTTAACATATTAATAATACTAATATCTTATTTTACTTTAATACCGACTTGCTTATGCTAATATATACCTGATGTCAATGAATTTGAGAAAAAGACACAGATTATCAATTATGCGGTGCTTTAGACGCTACATATAAATTATTAAGTCAGTCTAGTTTTGACCGACAACCAGTCTATGAATATAATCAGGCTAAAGAATATGAAACTCGCAACTGGTGTACTATTTTTTCTTGAATTACTGAACTTTCTTACTTAAAAAATAGAGAGTTTACCATTGAAGAAATAAAAGAAATATGAAATCAAATGATTAATGACAGAAAATTAAATCCTGATAAGTGAGCATATTTACACGACGCTATTGATTATATAAGACACTTTTGGAATGCAAATAATCCTGATAAAATTGAAAGTTATAGAATAGATTATACTGATACAGAACTTTTAAATATACTTACACATAAGAATGTAAGACTAACACAACTTTGATATTATACATCAAGAGAATTACACACTGAAACAGAAGATAATTGATATGCTAATTTAGATAAATATCCTATATGATGAGGTCATGCAGTATCTATGTATGGTTATAACATTATAGATAATTATAAATGAGTAAGAAAATGTAATAGATATTCTTTCGATAAATTTGATGAACTTATTAAAAATTGAGTAATAATGAAATATTGATATTTATTTCTAAATTATTAAATTTATCAATATAAAATATTTGACCTTTTAAAAAAATTATTATAATTATTGTAATAAATTTTTATTTTAGAAAAATGAATTTAATAGCATTTTGATAAACTTACAAATAAGAGCGACTTAGGGTCGTTTTTATTTTATTTTATAATTATTAAAATATGAAAATAACACCTGAAATAATAGAAAAAATAAAACAAGCAAAAGAGGAATGATTATCATTTAGGAAAATACGAGATAAAGTTTCAAAAGAAATTAATCAAAATCTTACTTATCATAATGTAAGAGATGCTGTAATTTCTCTTTGATTAGAGGTCACAAAAATACAAAATGATTTAAAAGATTTAAACGAAACACTAGAAGAGTGAAAACATTATGAAATAACAGATGATTACTATATTTTTTATCAAAATAGAACCAATAATATTTGAGAAAAAGAAAAAATTAAATATCCAATTGCTATAAGTACAGTAGATGCAATTTTTAAAGATTATTCTAAACACTGAAATAATCTATCTTGAGAGGAAATATTGCAAAAATATGAGATAAAACCAGAATTATTTTTTTTATTAAAAAATAGATTAAGATTATTTAAATCTTCTCATGTTCTCTCTCCTGCTACTATGGATAAACTAACAGACGAAGAACTACAAAAACATATTGATTGAGCTATTGACGAACATATTACAGACCGATACAAAAACAAGTTTGTAAAAACATTTGAGAAAAAAAAGAATGATGATTATATAAAAAAATCTAAAATACTATCTAATATTGATTATGTATTAGAACATATACAAGAATTTCTAAAAGAATATAAAGAAAAACCAGTTAAAATAATAAGAGATAAAGCACCTAAAAACAACGACTCTATTCTTGTTTGAATTAGCGACTTACATATTTGAAAACAAAGGACAAATAATGTGCTTACTAGACTTTCTAAAATAACTACTGACCTAATTAATAGACCAGAAAAAAATATAATGTTATTCTTCCGTTGAGATAATGCAGAAACACTTACAAGATGAGGTATGCACCCTTGACAATTAGAGAGTATGGATTGACCTTTTGAATTTGACCTTTTAATGAAATGTTTTGAAGAAATTAAAAGTCTAGTATTAAGTTTATATACAAGTTGAAAAAATGTAGAATTTGTTTGATGAGGCTGAAACCATTGAAGATTTACAAAAGAAAGTAAAGACTCCATGAATTGAATTTGAGACCTTATTATCTATGAACTTCTTAAACAATCTGTAAATCATTTATGAATAAGCGTAAAAATATTAAAAGATGAGTGGTCTAATTTTGAGTTTGATTGAATAAACTATATAACTCATCATTGAGATAATTTTGCGACAAATAAAAATCCTTCTACTATTTTGTGGGAAAAATGAAAACAAAATAAACCTAATATAATTTTATTTGGAGACAAACACCATTTAGAAATGTTTGATTGTCAAAGTGATGCTATTAAAATAATAATTCCTAGTATATCTTGAAGTAATGAGTATGATAAATCAAAATTATTAGCCTCATATCCTTGATATACGATTATTTCTAAAAATTCCGATTGAGTACCAGACACATATATAAGACGCTTCGCTATGGATTAGTTTTACCCCTTATTTTTAACATTTTAAACCTATGTACTATTATAATATATGATTTGATTTTAGAGATTTATTTTTAATTTTAATTTTAAGTAAAATGGAAAATGAGGACTGATATATAATACTTGAAATAAGTTTTTTTTGATTTTATTTTGTTTTTTGATATATTAATGATAATTTTTAATTTTTATTACTATAAAAACATATAATAAATTTTAATGAATATTAATTAAAACTTAATAAATAAATCTTAATTTTTAACTTTTATAAATATGAAAA
>CAZFLS010000133.1:0-3497 GCA_964518815.1 uncultured Candidatus Peribacteria bacterium | reverse complement strand
CTTCAAGAGTATGAACATCTCACCCGTCAAGACCAAATCTCATAATTACAATTTTTCTTTCTCTTGGAGTCAAAAAATCAAGCATTTCATAAAGATTTTCTTTAAGTAGAGCAAGATTGGTAGATTTATCAGGAGTAAGATATTTATCATCTTCTACAAAATCTCAAAGTGTAGTATCTTCTTCACCTCCTACTGGAGAATCAAGTGACAAAATATCTTGAGAAATTCTCATTATTTGTCTTACTTTTCTTATATCCATATCTAGTTCAACAGCAAGTTCTTCCATAAGTGGTTCACGCGCTAATTCTTGTGTGAGTCTTCTATAAGTATGAGTAAATCTGTTTATTGTTTCTACCATGTGAACTGGCACACGAATTGTACGAGCTTGATCAGCTATTGCTCTTGTAACTCATTGTCTTATCCACCAAGTTGCATAAGTAGAAAACTTAAATCATTTTTCTGGATCAAATTTATCTACAGCTCTAAATAGTCATACATTTCATTCTTGAATCAAATCTAGCAATCCTAATCATCTTCACATATATTTTTTAGCAATACTTACAACAAGACGAAGGTTTGCTTCTGCTAATCTTCTTCTAGCTTCTTGGTCTCATTTTTTTATTAATCTTCAAAGTCTTACTTCTTCTTCCGCATCTATAAGAGAAAATCTTCCTATTTCATTTAAATACATTCTTATAGAATCATCTGAAATTTCTGATAATTCTATTTCTTTTTCTTTTGCATCTTTGCCTTTAAATAATTCTTCTTTATCAAATGAATCGACAATTTCAATATTAAGTTTTAAAAATCTAGTATAAATATCATCCAACTTATCAAGATCATCTTCTACATTTGGCAGTATAGCCATAAGTTCATCATGAGTAATTTTTCATTCTGCTTTTCATTTTTTCAAAAGAAGTTGAAGTCTTTCATCTAATCATTCAAGTAATTCTTTCGGCACAGTATAATCAATAAATTTTTTAAGTCATTTTCATATTCTTCTTTTATCTTTATCTCTATCAATTGGAAGTTTTTTGAATCATTTTCATTTTTTCTTAGATCAAGCTTCCTCCCCTGATTCATCATCTTCTCCTAATTCATCAAAAAAATCAAAATCATCATCAAATAAATCATCATCTTCAAACTCATCCATAGTATTTAAGTCTTGTAAATCTGATTCTTCTCTCATATCTTTTTTATCATCTTTATCCTTTTTTATATTTTTTGCTCAATTTACAACTTGTCACTTTTTACTTACAACCATTTTTCATTTTTTTAATTCCTCTGGTTTAATATTTAATGCTCCCAATTCTTCTAAATCAGCAGCATCAAAATCTAGATTATCCAAATCAATTTCTTCAATATTACTCTTATTTTCTTGCTTATTTTTTTTTCACATAAATTAATAATATTATATAAATAAATTTTTTAAATTTCTAATAAAAATTAAGTTACAAATAAAAAAATAATAAACTATAATTCATAGTAAAATTATTTTTTTGACATTAAATCATTAAAATATTAGACATTTATTAGAAATTAAAAATTAGGAATTAGTAATTATAGTAAATATTTATTGTAAATAATTTTCAATTTTAATACGACAAAAATATCTAATAAGAATTAGCAATAATTAGAATAACTTATCTAATACCCATTTCCTTACCTTTTTTTATTAAATTATTATATTGTTTCATTAAATTGATATCTTTAGAATTTTTTTTCAATGCTTCATCAAGTATTTTTTTTTCACTATCAAAAATACTTTTACTTAAATTTTTTACTAAATCAATAAATTTTTTTTCAATTTTTTCTTTATTAAGAAGTTCATTTTCTGATTCAATAAACAGTTCAATTGATTTAAACTTATCTCTATCTATATTTTCATCTTCAAAAAACAAATCCTTATCTTTTAAAATTCTTATTAAAGTTCAGGTTGTATCTATTTTTTCTAAATCTTCTACATTATACTTAAAATTTTCTAAAAACAAGTTAAAAAAATTATAAAGTATTAAATATCAACCGATAATTTCATAAAATTCAAATCATTTATTTTTTTTATTATTTTGTTTAATAATTTCGGTATCATCACTTTTTAATTGTTTAAATTCGCTATAAAGTACATCCAGACTGATATCTAATTTTTTTGAAATTTCTTTTAAATGAATATCGACTTCTATAGAAGAATTGACTCTTTTTAACATCTTAATCAAATCTTTAACAAGAGATTTTTTTCATTGAATGGTAGTAAGATTGTATTTCTTCTCTCACCTTTTTATATAAAATTCTACTTGAGATAATGATTTTTCTATAAACTTATCAAATTTTTCTCAAGACTTAATAAGTTCATCTGGATCTTTAAATTTATCAAGATTAATAATTTTTATATCAATATTTTCATTCAAAGTATTTTCAATACTAGAAAATGTAGCATTAATACCTGCATCATCATTATCCAAACATAAATAAATATTTTTTGTAAGTCTTTTTAATAAAGCAATTTGCTGAGAAGTAAGCGCTGTACCACTAATAGCAACTGTATTTAAAAAACCTGCTTGATGTAAAGAAATTACATCCATTTGTCATTCAACAATTATCACAAAATCTTTTTTAGATATTTCTTGTTTTGCCAAATTTAATCAAAATAAAATAGAACTTTTATCAAAAATTTTACTTGCAGGAGAATTGAGGTATTTCGGTAAAGAATTATCCAAAACCCTTCCTGTAAAAGCTACGATATTTCCCGTAAAATTTGCAATTGGAAAGACAATTCTTCAAAGAAATTTATCCTTAAAATTTGATACAAAAATTCAAGAATTTAAAATATCTTTTTCTTGAAATCATCGACTTTTTAGCTTTTCAAAAAGCAATTTAGAATCTCAGGAATATCATAATTGAAAAGTTTTAATTGTTTCCAATGTAATTTCTCTTTTCAAAAGATAATCAAGTTTATCTTTATTTTCCTGTCTAAATAGCTCTTGATGATAAAAATCTGCTGTAATTTTATATATATCATAAATATCACCTGTATCTTCTTTTTTTTCTTTATAATAATCAGTTTTCAGCTCAATTCAAACTTCTTTTGCTAATTTGTGTACTGCCTCTCAAAAAGGAATTTTTTCTATTTCAGAAAGAAATTTTATTGGTCATCACCCATTATGACACGAAAAACAATAAGCAATATTTTTCGCTGGACTAATAATAAAAGATGGTGTTTTTTCACTATGAAAAGGACATAAAGCCTTATAGTTGGTTCATGCTTTTTTAATGGCAATATATCTACCTACAAGATCTACAATGTTTATTTTCTCTTCTATTTGATGCGACAGAGACATTAGAAATTGGAGATTAGAAATTATAAATAGAAACCCTATTAATAAAATAATAAGCCAGGTCGTAGAATGCACCTTATTAAATGCAAAAGCTTAAAAAAGTCAATAAATTTTGGTTCTTTTCCTTTTACGGTAAAATAAAATAATTAATAATTGCATTATAAA
>CAZFLS010000132.1:0-3499 GCA_964518815.1 uncultured Candidatus Peribacteria bacterium | reverse complement strand
CTCGAATAAGAAAGGCATAGAGGAATTTTAGCAGTACGAAAAATCGTAGTGTTGAATTTTCTTTTTTTGTTTTTTTGTAGATGCAATAGGTTAAAAAGGAATAGAGATTATTTTTATTTTAATTATTTAGGAGGATTTATGAAAAAAATGGATTTAGAATATTTAAAAAATATGTTGGTTTATGATTTTGTAACAAATAAAGGTAAAAATATTTATGTTGATTGCAATAGTAAAGGTAAAAATAATGGTGAAACATGGGAAGATGCTTTTAAAAATGTAGAGATAGCATTAGATAATTCGCAAGAGGAGGATATTATATTTATTTCAGAAGGAGATTATAATTTAAATACTTCTATTAAAGTAAATAATTTAAAAATTTATGGAGGTTATAAAAAAAATAAAGAAGGGGTTTGGATAAGAAATAAAGATAAAAGTAAGACTAATTTTAAAGGAATAAATTCTGATGTTTTGATTAGAATTGAAAATATATCTAATTTAGAATTAAATTCAATTAATTTTACAAATAAAGGGAATAAATGCATAGAAAGTATTAACTCTTCTCCAATATTAAAATGGTGTAATTTTATAGATACGGAAAATAATATTGATTTTGGAGGAGCTATTTATTTTTATAAAGGAAATCCGATTGTTTTGAATAGTTATTTTTTTAATAATAAAGTTTTTATAAGTGAAACTCGAAGGTCTGCTGGAGGAGCTATAACTGTAGACAACTCTAATATAATAATATTTAATAGTATTTTTGATAACAATAAAACTATTTCATTAGAAAAAATTATATTTGACAATTCTAAAGGTGGTCATTTTTTTTCTTATGGAGGAGCAATGTATATTATTAATAATTCAGAAGGTATAATATCTAATTGTATTTTTAAAGAAAATAAGTCTATAGCTTTGTTTGAATTTTTTGATGGATATTGTACACATAAATCTGGATTTTCAAGAGGAGGAGCAATTTTTTTGATTAATAGTGAAAAAATAATAATAAAAGAATGTGAATTTTTAAATAATATAGCAGATAAGTGTTGCAATATTTATGGTAGTTATAAAAAAAAGGAGGAATGATTTAAAAATGTATAAAACAGCTTCTAGAAAACAGCATTATCTTTTAAATAAATATAATGAGAAAATTGAAGAAAATATTTTAATGGAAGATTCTATTAATTTTAAAATAAATAAAAAAAATCAAATTGAAGAAGAAATAGAAGATATTGTAAAATATACAGATGATTTTAGAAAAAGTAAAGCGTATTTTTTTAAAACAATAACTAATCTTAAAGAAGATGGGTCAAATAAAAAATTTATTAGTGAAATAAGAAGAAGATATAAATTTGAATTAAAAAAAGAAGATATGGAAGAATTAATACTTAAGATATCTGATT
The DNA here is from genome assembly GCA_964518815.1 of uncultured Candidatus Peribacteria bacterium. Lineage (GTDB taxonomy): Bacteria > Patescibacteriota > Gracilibacteria > BD1-5 > UBA2023 > CAYRGR01. Next base: position 2,099 of record CAZFLS010000132.1, on the reverse strand, counting down.
ATTTTAATATTTTAAATGAAATAAAGACTAAAAAATGATTTTAGGAGAGAAAAATGGAAATAACAAAAGAACAAGAAAAGATAATAAACAGTAAAGAAGATTTTATAATAGTAAACGCTTGTGCTGGGAGTGGTAAAACATTTACATTATTTGAATTTGCTAAAAAAAATAATAGTAAGAAAATATTATATCTTATATATAATAAAGCAATGAAAGATGAAGCTGAAATTAAATTTTCATCTTTGTGGAATGTTAAAATAATGACTACTCATGGATTAGCATATTATTTTGAAGGAAAAAAATTAAAAAATAAGATTGTAAATAATTATAGGGTAATGGATATAGCCGAATCTTTAAAACTAAATATAAATAAAAAAAAGGAATTTAAGGAAGCATGTATAATTTTTGATATTTTTAAAAATTATATCATATCAAGTGTTTTGGATATTAAAGAATTTGGGAAAATATTTTTTAAAGATAAAAAAAATTTGGAATTAATTTTAGAAATAAAGCCAGATAACCAGAAAATAGAAGATTTTAAAGAAATTATTTTAGATAAACTTTTAAAAGTTTTTAATATGCAAAAGGAAGGATATGTTAATATTTCTCATGATTTCTATTTGAAATTATTTCAGATAGAAGAACAAAATATTTTTACAGAATATGACTATGTATTATTAGATGAGGCTCAAGATACTAATGATACGGTTATAGATATAATAATAAAAAAGTTTCCTAAAAGTAAAAAGGTTATAGTTGGGGATTCTAACCAACAAATATATGCTTGGCGTGGAGCTGTGGATGCTCTAAAAAAAATAAAAGGGCAGAAATATTATTTGAGTAATTCATTTAGAATAGGAAATGAAATAGCTAATTGTGTTAATTCTATTTTTAAAATTTTTAAAGAAGATAATGTAAATATAACTGGTTTAAATAATAAAAATATCATTGTAAATAAAATAAAAATGTCTGAAAAACCAGCTATAATATGTAGGACAAGAGCCAATATATTAGAACATGCTGTAAGATGTTTAGAAAAAAAACTAAAAATTTATTTTGAAGGAGGAACATCAAGGTATAATTTTGATATATTTATAGAGGGATATAATTTTTATAGAGGAATTCAACCGGAAGATGAACTACTAAAAAGGTTTGAAAATTATGATGCTATGAAAAAATATGCTTTAGAATTAGAGGACCCTGAATTAATATTTTTGGTTAGAACAATAGAAAAATATAATAGTAAAATTCCTTATTTGGTAGATAAAATAAAGAAAATAAATATTTTGGATGCGGAATATTGTGATGTAATATTGTCAACTGCACACAGCTCGAAAGGAATGGAATATGAAAATGTAATTATATCTGATGATTTTTATAGTTTAAAATTTATTAAAGACTCTTTTGATAAAAATAAGTTTTTAATAGATAAATATGAAGAAGAATTGAATATAATTTATGTTGCATTAACAAGAAGTAAAGGAAAAATTCAATTACCTTATAATTTTATAAATGAGTATGAAGAATTAACTAATAAAAAAATCAATATAAAGATAGTTGCTGATGATAAAGAAGAGGAAAATAGTTTAAGTGAAAAAAGAGATGTTTTTAAAAGAAATTTTGTTTTAACTGAAGAAGATAATAGAATTATAATTGATTTTTATAATGAAGAAGCAAAACAAAAATTTAAAAAAATAATAGAAGGGATGGCAATAGAAGAAATTTATAACAAACAAGTGAACGAATTTAAATTAGAAAATAAAATAAAAAATAGCGAGATTATATCCATTAAAAATAAAAATTTATCGTGTAGTAATTTTACGGAAGATGACAGTAATAAATCTATAACAAATAAAATTTTAAAAAATGATTTTAAAGACTTAGAAATTTCTAAAAAAGAGAATTTAATTGAAAAAAATATAATTGAAGATAAAAAAAATGATTTTAATAATATAAATAATAAAAGCAACCTACCTAAGGATAGACTCAGAATGTTGCAATTTATTTATCAAAACAAGAAAAAATTAGGTCATTTTCATCTTGATTTTATAAAAGATTTATTAAAAATAAATGGAATAGAAAAAGAAGAAGCAATATAT
>CAZFLS010000131.1:0-3559 GCA_964518815.1 uncultured Candidatus Peribacteria bacterium | reverse complement strand
CTTCGGTACGCGCTTTTCACACAAATATCTTTGTTCTTCCGCGTTTCTCTAAAAACAGTGCTAAAATGAATTATTCCATTATTTCTTTAAATTTTATGGGTAGCAAAAGACTCGAAAAATTAGATATTTTAAGATGATTATTAGTGTTTTTAATGATTATATTTCACACAAATTTTATTTTAAATGAGATATTTTTTATTAACACAAATATACCTTTTATTGTTTTAAAAATTATTCAAATAATATGAGCCAGTTTGTTTATTTTGATAGCTGGAATATCTTTTGCACTTTCGGAAGAGAAAAATAAAAAATCTTTTTATATAAAAAGATTTTTTATTTTTCTCTTCATTGCTTTTTTGATTAGTTTGATTACATACATGTTTTTTAGACAACAGTTTATAATTTTTTGAATTGTTCATTTTTTTGCTTTTGCGTTTTTATTTTTACTTATTTTTAGAAAATTGAAATATTATAATTTTCTTTTTTGAATTTTATTTATTTTAATTTGAATTTTTATTTGAAATGTTATTTTTCCATTCAAGAGTTTTTTTTGGTTATGATTTACTTTTTTTTGATTTTATTCTGCTGATTATTATCCTATTTTTCCATGGTTTTGAGTGATACTTATTTGATATTCTACTTGATTATATTTAATAAAGAAAGATCTTATACAAAAGGTTTTTGGATGAAATATTAAGTATACATGCTTATTTCAATTTTTTTGAAAAAACTCATTCATTATATATTTGATACATGTACCAATAATTTATATAATTTTATATTTACTTTTTATCTAATTTTAGTTAAAATAATGTTCTCTTCACATATTATTCACATTAAAGACTTGCAAGCTGGTGAGTTTTGCTTATAACTATTGACAGAATTGATACCTTTTATCGTATTTAACTGATGATGAAAAAATATTTTATTACATTTTTTTTGCTCTCAACTTTGCTTTTCAATTCTATATCATATTGAGATGATTATAGTGAAAACATCGTTTTTTCATGATCCTGAAAAACTAATACCTGAAAAACAAACACCTGAAAAACTAATACTTGAAAAACAAGTATTGAATCTTTAATAAAATTAGATGATAAAGAAATTATAAATAATGTTTCAGACACAACTAAAAACGAACAGAAAAAAACTGAAAATGATACAGATAAAATAAAATTAGAACAAAATTTGAATAAGTTTATTATTGAAGCATATAAAGCTAAATTAAATCAAATTTTAGATGAGCTTAATTCTAATATAAAAGATGAAAAAAAAGAAACTCAAATAAAAATATTAAGTAATGTACTTATTTCCGTTAATGATAAAATAGGTTTTATTTTACCAAAAAAGAATATTTGAAAAAATAGAAAAGAAGTTTTACTTTCAATTTTGAAACATATTAAATGATCATTAGAACAAAATATTAAAAATTTGATAGATAAAGAGTAATTTAAGAAATTATCGTTTTCATTTATATATGGCGAGAATGGGGTATTTTTTGGAATACCCCAATTATTAATTTGGTTTTGTTGTTATTATTTGTTCTTCAAAGTAAGAAGCAAGTACATGTATTCAAACATGTTCAGTGCCAGCAAAAAATAATCATTGTCAGACAGAAGCTTGAAGTAAAATATATTTTTCTTGTTCTGTAAGTTTAAAGATATTTTGTAATACATCTATAGAAGCTGGAGATTGTTTTAAAAGTAATTGAATAGAGGAATTTGTTACAATAGCTTTTCAAAATGGAGAACTCATAAAATCTTCTACATCTTGAGTAATAGTTGTTACTCCTAGATTATATTTTCTAGCTCTTTTTACTAATCCAAAAACAAATTTAGCACTATCTTCATATTGCATAATATTCCAAGCTTCATCTATTACTAAAATCCTTTTTTTACTAGAACTTCTTACAATATTCCAAATATAATTTAATATTATAAACATTGCTATAGGACGCAAAATTTCATCAAGATCTCTTACAGAAAAAACCTGAAGTCATTCAGATAAATTAATGTTTGTTTTTTCAGAAAATATTCAACTAAAAATTCAAGTTACAAATTTTTCTAATCTTTCTGTAATAGCTTTTCCTCAATCCATAGTTTCAAGTACAGAATATAAATCTTTCATTATAGGTATTTCTTTTCATTCTATATTGTCATCTTCAAAAGTAATTCATTTTAAGCTATAAGTAATAATTATCGCTTTTTGAAGTATAGCTTCTTCCGAAGGAGTAAGTTTTCCTAGCATCAAATTCATTAATCAAACAAGATTTGTAATAGCTCATCTTAAAAGATCTCAAGGTTTTATTTCTGTATCTTTTAATCATTTAGGAAGATCAAAAGGATTAATTCTTTCGGAAGAATTCAAATTTATATTTAAATAAGTTCATCATACAGTATCCACAAGTGCTTTATATTCATTTTCCGGATCAATTACAATTACATCAGTTTCTAACATAAGGCTTCTTAAAATCTCAAGTTTCACAGCAAATGATTTTCATCCTCATGATTTTGCAAAAACTACCATATTTGCATTTTCTACGTTAAAACGATCAAAAATAACGAGAGAATTATTATGAGTATTAATTCAATATAAAATTCAGTCATCTTGACTTAAAGAGTTTGATGTAAATGGAAAAGTAGTAGAAAGTCATTTTGTTGAAATATTTCTATATACTCAAACCTCATCTTTTGCAAAAGGTCATGTGGCTATAAATCATTGTTCTGATCTTAAAAATGCTTGTTTTGTTAAAATATTTCTACCACTTAACATATTTTCTAAGGTATTGCTTATTTTTTTTAATTCTTCTTCAATCTCAGCATAAATGGTTATATAAATTCATAAATGAAAATATCTTTCTTGTCAACGAGTTAAAGATGCTCGTAATTCTTCTACATCTTGAATTTGAGCATCTAATGCAGGGTCACTTATAAGTCATTTATCATTATTAATGCTTCTTTGAGAATAAAGTTCTGTTAATCTTTTTTTTAAATATTTCATAATTTTTTCAGGATCTATGGGATACACAAACATAGACATATCAAATTTTATATCCCAATTTATAAGTGGACTAAGCCAATTTCATTCCAAAAAATCTGGATAAGCATAAACAAAAAATGTACGTACATAGGTATCTCAAATTTGTATTTTTGTTCAATCAATTTTCATCATTGCAGGAGCAATTGCATCTTTAACAAAAGCTAAAGCTTCTTTATATTCTTGTTCACCTTTTTTTACAGCATCTGATTCCTCTTTTGTTAATTTTTTTCATGAAATTACAGCACTTTCAAGAACTTGATCTTTTGTCTTGATAACTATTTCTTTACTTTCTTCTGCTAATTTTTGATTTAAAATATTTTGTTTTGATTCTGTTTTCTCTTCTTTAATATCATTTTTAATATTTTGGTACATCTCACTCATAAGTTCTTTTTCAAAACCTTCAGTATCTCAGGTATAATTTTTACTTACCAATTCTATAAGTTGTTCTTGAGTAGACATACACAAGTTAAGAATTAAGAGTTAATAATTTTGTAAAGATAAAGTATTTTTTGTCTTTACT
>CAZFLS010000130.1:0-3559 GCA_964518815.1 uncultured Candidatus Peribacteria bacterium | reverse complement strand
GCAAAGCTCTGTAGAGCGGTTCAACTCCGCTAGGTGCCTCCAGATTGATTCACAAAAAGCTCACAAAAAATTGTGAGCTTTTTTATTTAAATCAAAACAAAAATACTTGTTTTAAAATACAATTTTTTTATGACTGAGAATTGAAAATTTTGGTTTGAAGATATTTTTATTTTATTCATCAAAATTAAGCCAGCGTCAAATCTTTTTTTGTGGTTAAATCAACATATCCAACCATGAATTCATTGTAATATACTTACAGTACAAGTTTCTTTGTTACTAATTGAAATTGGTAGATCAATTCTTAATCATCAATTAATCATAAAAAAATAAATTAAAAAATAATAATTTTAAAATATTCTTTTTGCTATAGAAAAAAACTGAAAAAAGTAAGAATGTTTTGACTCACAAAAAGTAATTATTAGAATGGATATGTTATTTTATTATTTTTTAATTTCTATACTATGGTAAGAGAACCATCACAGGATAAGGATATCATCGAAGAATATAAAAAAGCTAAAGCTCAAAAAAAGAAGTTAGATAAAACTGCTCAAAAACCAACTTGAAATACTCTTGGTACTGCTAAAATTGATTGAAAAAAGGTTGTCTAATGGTTTTAAGATTAAAAAAATCTTATGCAAAAAATGATCGAAACTTCCATACAGAGCGCTGGTTTATTTTAAAAGATTTCAGAAAAAACGTCAGATATTAAATCTGATTAAATATAATTTTAATTATTAATTGTTTTTTTGTGCCAAAGATAAAATCAATTATCGTTATATATATCATTTCACTATTACTTGCAATAATTCTACTGTATTTCAATACATTTTTTAACTTATCAAATCGTGTTTATGACTATTTTATGCAGTCATCACTTCAATATAAGAAGGCTAATAATGATATAGTTCTTATTGTTGTTGATAAAAGTACCATAGAAAAATTTTGACAAGCATCTTTTTGGACTAGAAGTAGATATTCTTCATTACTTAAAAAGATTGAAAAACAAAAACCAAAACTTGTGTATTTCGATTATTATTTTTCAGAAAAAACTCTGCCAGAAAATGTAGACTGGGATTTATTAGAAGAAATTACAAAATTACCAACAAAAACTATTGACTTTGTATTTACAGAATATGAAAATAAATTAAAAAATAAGAGATATTTATCTAGTATAGATACCGATTTTGCTTCAATTATAGAAAAAAGTTGAAATGTATATTTACCATATCTTTATAAAATTGATGAAAATAAAAATTTTACAAAACAAATTCAAATAGAACCAATTCCTATTTATCGTAATACTGCAAAAAGCGGTTATGTTAACATTATACCAGATAGTGATTGAGTAGTAAGAAAGATTTTAATCAATCAAAATAACAGCCATTCTTTATCACAGTTGATGTGAAAAGACTTTTGAAACGAGATAATAAATATTCCAAATGAAAAAAATTGAGAATTATACATTAATTTTTTTTCAGAGCCATATAGCAAATATACAGCAATTCAATTTCAAAATGCTTATAATAATTTATTTATTGATTATGCATGAAATAATGTAGATTTAAAAGATAAAATAGTACTTATATGAGATTATTGAGAAATGTTTTGAGATTCTTTAAAAACACCAGTTTGATGATGAAAACTTATGTCATGATTAGAAGTAATTGCAAATGAAATTCAGACAATAATTGAAAATAAATATATAAAAGTAATAGAGTGATTTAATTTTTATGCAATTCTTTTTGTAATTTTTACTATTAGTTTCAGTGTATTTTATCTAATAAAAAATTATTTATTATCGACTATCATTTATCTTTTATCTATTGTTTGATTTTATTTTTTAGATTTTTACTTTTTTCAAAAATTAATATTTATTGATTATATATGAATTTTTATATCCATAACTGCTCCTTTTTTGTGTTGTAAAGGACTATCAATTTTTAAAAATTATAAAGAAAAATTTAGAATGAGAAAATTCTTTTCTCGTTATGTTGAGAAGTCATTAATTGAAGAGATGATAAGAGAAGAAAAAATACCAAACTTATGATGAGAAAAAAAGGAAATAACTATCTTTTTTTCTGATTTAGAATGATTTACTTCTCATAGTGAAGTACTTGAACCAGAACAACTAATAGCATTGCTTAATAGTTTTTTTACTGTTGCAAATAAACTAATATTTGATAATAAATGAACAATAGACAAATACATTTGAGACGCAATAATGGCCTTTTGGTGAGCACCATTCAAACTAAAAGAACATGCTAATTATGCTTGTACTGTAGCAATAAAACTTCAAAAAGTAGTGAAAAATTTAAATATCGAAAATAATAAAATTGGGTTACCATCGATAAATGTGAGAATTTGAATTACTACTGGTGAAGCTATTGTTTGAAGCGTATGAGATGAATATTATAGTGATTATACTGCAATGTGAGATAATGTTAATTTGGCTTCAAGACTAGAATGAATAAATAAATATTATTGAACCAATATATTAATTTCAGAAAATACTTATAAAAAACTATCAGATGATTTTGTTGTTCGTGAGATAGATAATATTAAAGTAAAATGAAAAAACAAACCAGTTAAGATTTTTGAATTAATTTGATCAAATTCTACTTGATTTATAATGATAAAAAATATCCAAGAATTAGTTAATAATCATAAAAAAGCCCTAAATTTTTATAGAAAAATGAGCTTTGATAACGCATTGAAATACTTTAAAATCAATTCAGAAAAATTTGAAGATGCTACAGCCGACATATTCATCAAGCGTATTGAAAAACTTCAAAAAACCAAACTACCAAAAGATTGGGATGGTGTGTATAATTTTACAGAAAAATAATTTTTTTATCTAAAAAACTTTTTTAACGTCTCATGATTCAAGTTACAGAACATTAGGTTTAAGTAGATTTTAAAAATCTTTTTAAAAATCAAAAAAACGTTATCAATACTGAAAAATATAAAATTTTATTTTTTCAAAACAATCGTTTGCTACTTTAGAATTTTTTATTTATGATTTTTCAAAATAAAGTAATTCTTTTAAAATTGTACTTCAGAATCTTATTAAAAAACATTAACATTATATTATAGTTCTAATTTTCCATTTATAATAAAAATGAAAACCTTATTTATAATATTATATTCATTCTTCACATTAATATTTTCAATAAAAATTTGTAATTTAAAAAGTTTTAAATATTAATAAAACTTATATAAAGAGATCTAAGTATCTAAATCAGATAAAAAACTTTATTTAATAAAATAATTAATTTTTATTAAAAATAAACTTATAATATTTCAACAATTTTCAACTCCTTATCTATAAATTCATCCAATTTTGCGGGCCTATTTGAACTAGTCTTGTCCATTTTTCAAATCTCTTTTATTATTTTTAAAGAATTTATTTTTTTTCTAAAATTTCTTTTATCTAATTTTTCTCAAAGAACAACCTCATAAACATTTTGCAATTGATAAAAAGTAAAATTTTTAGGTAAAATGTTTTTTGCAATATTTGTATATTCTAATTTATAATTTAGCCTTTGTTTTTCTTATTCTA
>CAZFLS010000129.1:0-3629 GCA_964518815.1 uncultured Candidatus Peribacteria bacterium | reverse complement strand
TTTTTCAAAATTTCTTCTTCTAAATTAATTTTTAAAATTGCAGATAATCAAAGTAAATAAATTGCTACATCAGCTAATTCTTCGCCTAAATCAGGCAATTTTTTTCTGTACGCATTAAATGCTTCGGCAAGCTCTCCATAAGTTAATCCAAATTCAAAATTTACATCAGTTGTATTAAAACCTTTTGCAATTTTATTATCAAGTATTTCTTTTTGTATCTTTAATAAATCAATCATATTTTAAAAATTAGTAAATAAAATTATTTTAATTAATTACTGGATTAAATATAATATTTATTACTAAAATTTCAAAGAAAAAGTAAAGAAAAAATTATATGGATCAGGAAGTTTCAAATTTTTTTTAATAAATTTTAAAAATTTTTCTCCATCTTCATAATCTAGATCTATTCTAAGATCTTTTATCCATTCAATGGTTTTGTCATAGATTTGACTTTTTTCTCTTTGTAAATTTTTTAAAAACAAAAAACGTATATTATAGTTCTTTTGTTTTTTGAATAATTTTGTCATGAATTTTTCAATTTGTAGCGACAAGTAAATTTCAAATTTGTTTTGTATTAGTAAGATAATCTATTGGATTTCAAAAAATATCTGTGACTTTTCATCAGGCTTCTTCTAATATAATTTGTGGTCAGCATGAATCCCATTTACAAGATCTTTTATTAGTTAAAATATAGCATTCTCAAATTCATCTTGCAATTTCTGAAAGTACTGTACCAACACTTCATCATTCTAAAATATTTTTAAAATTAAATGTTTTATTTATTTTTTCATTAATTTCTCTTTGTTCAGAAAATTTGCTTTTAGTAAAATAATTTGATGCTTCAATTAAATCAATATCTGAAACATGTATTTTTTCTGGCTTGTTATTTATTTCTGTGTTTACAAAATAGGCTCATTTTCATTTTTCAGCATAATATAAATTTGAAATCACCGGACAAAATACAGCTCATAGTACAGGGTTTCAGTTTATACATAATCATATTATTACTGAATATCTGTTTCAATTATTTACAAAGTCATTTGTCCCATCTAAAGGGTCAATCATCCAGACTCTTCAACTAAAATCAGATAAGGGGTATTCTCGGTCTCTTCACTTAAAATTTTATCATTAGGAAAATTTTCCTTGATTTTAGCTCTAATATATTTATCTGATTCTAAATCTGCTTGAGTTACAGGATCGAATTTATCAAGCTTATATTTCGTATTTAACTGATCTCATCAATAATATTTCAAAACAATCTCTCATGCTTGTTTGGTTATCTCAATAACAAATTTTAATTCATTTGTAGAATTATTTTTATTCAATGCATTATAATCTCAAAAGGTTTGTGGTAATTGCATAGGCTTTATTGTTAAATAGAAAAATAGTATGCTTTTTATTCTATAAAAAAAATCAAAAATGCAAAATAGTTCTAAAAAAGAAAAAGTAAAGAAAAAATTATTCAGGATTACTTTTATCCGTAATTTTACTCAGATTTATTTTTAAACATTTTATATAAAGCTGTGCCTGTTCATTGTTTATCTCTATCAAAAGCATATCTTGGTACAAAATGATAAACTCAAGATGATTTTATTGTTGGGAAAAATGATCATCAGGCATTATAAAACTCATTCATACTATCTTCTATTTCCCATCATTTTTCGGTTCTTTTTTCTTCAATTCTACCTATAACTTTTTTTATTCTTTCTTTTGAAGTTTCTGGTATTTTTGTATTATCTAAACAATTTTTATAAAATAACATAATTTCATCATAATTATAATTAATTATTAAAGCAAGATTTTTTTCCATAGAATTAAAAGAGTCAAAAAAATTATCGTACATTTCCAAAGAAAATTGATCTATATATTGAATATTTTTATATTTCCATGTTATGGCTACATGTCAAAAAGAAACTGGAGCTGATTCTAAAATAGCTTTAAAATAATTATTTTCATAGATAATTCAATTTTTCCTATTAAGAATTTCTTCTCTTGTTAATGTTGGAGGAGTATTATTTTCTTCCGAATTATTTAACAAAAAATACAGTGCATCACTAGTTTCTATAGTTTTATTAGAATTTCAATATTGTGGTACAAATTGCGTGTGATATGTGGATATCATTCTTCAAGAATGAGGACCTCTATTTTCAAAACTGTTTCATATGCCATCATAACAATTTTCTTTTCAATTTTGTGTTTTTAAAAAGACATTCCAATTTTCCATGATTTTTTGTAATCTTTCTCTGCATCAATTAATTTTTTCCATAAGAACTTCATTATTCATCCAAGTTTTGTATATATTTATTATTTGTTCAGGATTATTATTTAAAATTTCTTGTAAATTTTTTCTTACAATGAGAGATGTTTTTAAAAAATCTGCGCGTTCTTTTCTGGATAAAATATAATTTCCGTTTGTATCTTTGGATATAATATCTTTTGCAAATTGATTTTTTGGAAAAATAATGACATGTCAAAAACTTGAAGGAGTAATATTTAATGAGGCAATAGTATGAGAAGATAAATACAAACATCAATCATTAAAATCTTCCCATTTTTCTTGAGGCTTTATCTTAAAAAATCATTCTTTTGGCATATTTGACATAATATTTCTATTAAAAATAGAATTTTATATATATCTTTTACTGATTTAATCCAAAAAGTCAAATTTATTTCCTGTTGCTTGCTGGGATTTAATTCAAATTTTGAGTACAATTTTATTCTTTCAAATAGATAAAAATCAATAGATTTTATTCAGTCTTACTAGCAAATTTTTCTTGCCAGATTTTTAGCTCATCAAATATCTTATCATCAAAATTATCTGGTTTAAATTCAAAAATTGCATTGGCAGTTTTTATACAATGATTCTTTAATTCATCCTCATTGTTTTGACTAGAATACCATTTAAAACTATCAATAGTATCAGCGGTTTTTACAATGAGAGCATCTTGTCAGTTTTGTATACATCGCTTAATGAGCTCATTAATTTTTTCAGTTTTATCTATAATCGAATTGTCTTTTGTACTTGCTAATATTAGTCTAAATACATTGTCGCCAAATTCATCAATTAATAATTGCTTATCAACACTGGACCACTCAATTACATCATGTAAAACTCCAGTTAAAACAATATCTTCAGGGTAACTATTTTCATACAAATATACACCAACACGTATGTCGTGAAACATAATAGCTTTCCTACTATTTTCATCAGAAAGTGGCATATATTTTGACAAAATTCGCACAGCTTTTTCAAATTTTATGTTTAGAGATTTTGACATATTTTATGAAATGAAAATATAAAATTATTTTTCAATAATTTTTCTCCAAAATTCCATATCATTAATTTTTTCCCAAGTTTCTTTAATTTCCTGTTTTACCTTCTCAATATCTTCCTTTGTAAAATCAACTTCTATAAATGGATATTTGCCGTCTTTTCATTCTACAAATTCTATTGCGACGGAATCTGCGCTGTATTTAGAAGAAAATCCTTTATCATAATCACATAAAATTTTGTAGAATAAAAGTTGTCTGAAATATTTGGAATCTGAGTTTTGAGTATTTCATTTTATTTCATTTAAACTTTTTGCTTTTCATGTTTTATAATCTACAAGAATTACACTATGATTTGA
>CAZFLS010000128.1:0-3698 GCA_964518815.1 uncultured Candidatus Peribacteria bacterium | reverse complement strand
TCGCATTTTACTCATTTATTTAAAAAATGCAACTTTTTATGTTAACACTACCTAGGAAAGTAAACTTAATTTACATTAAGAAAACAAAAAAAGAACTTGATAATATCAAAATACAGCTTATGGAGGTTCTTTTTTGAAAGAAAAAAGGACATATGATTGAATGGATTTTATGGATATTATTGGCGATTACTATTATTTATATAATGTACTATTATGTCAGATAAAAAAACTGTTAAGGTTGCTTGTTATATCAGAGTTTCAACTTTGGAACAAAAAAAGAATTGATATTGAAAAGATCTTCAATTGAATAAACTTCAAAAATATATTGAATTCAAAAGTGATGATTGATGGGTTTTTGATGAAAATCTATTATATCAAGATCTATGAATAAGCTGAGCAAAAGGCGAGGAAGATAGAATCTGATTGAAAAAATTAAGACAGGATATAGAAGATGATAAAATTGATGTTGTCTTAGTATGGAAAATTGATAGGATAGCTAGAAATACAGGACTATTACTAGAGCTTGTTGATTGTTTTAATAAACATAATATTGCATTTATATCCTGTGAGGAGAGTATTGATACAAAATCTCCAAATTGAAAATTCTTTTTGACTATTCTATGAGCTTTTGCTGAAATGGAGCGAAGTTTAATAGCTGAAAAAACATTTCTATGAAAATTGGAAGCTTTGAAGAAATGAAAATATGTTTTTTGAAGTCCTCCCTTTTGATTTTTAAAAGATCCAAATAAAAAATTAATAATATCAGATGAAGAAAAAGAAATTGTAGAGAAAATTTTTAATCTGTATACAAAAGAAGATAAAAGTATCAGTGAAATAAGCAAAATACTTACATTTTGATGATATCAATCATCTTTTGATAATAAGTTGAACAGAGAAAGAAAGGTTCATTCGAAATGAAAATGGACTCATAGCTTCATATCAAGAATACTTAATAATGAGATCTATATTTGAAAACTACATCTCAATAAACATGAAAACATAAAAGATAAAAAAACCTGAAAAAATATCAAGAAAATTAAAAAATGAAGAAGATTGGATTACTATAGATTTGCCAGCTTTTGTGAATAAAGAAGTCTTTAAATCAGCTCATGATAAACTCATAGGAAATAAACATAAGTTTAATAATAACAATAGACTTATAAAAATACATTTATTTCATTGATTAGTTGAATGTTGAGATTGTTGAAGTAAATATAAAGCATATAAAGAGAAAAATAATCACGTTTATTATAGATGTACCAGAATCAATAAATATAAGTTTTGGGATACTACTTGCAAAAATTCACAAGTATCTGAAAATTTTCTTGTTGAAAAAACTTTTGATGCCATAGACAAGCTTATTAAAAATCCTGAAATAATAATCAAACAATACATGGAATCGGATTCAGAAGATAAAATCAAAGAATATACAAATGAAAAAAATAATATTGAAAAGAAAATTGATATAACTTTCAAACAAATAAATCAGATTTATGACGATCTATTAAATGAAACAAGCCAAAAATTAAAAATAATGTATGAGACCAAAATAAAGGATAGAAAAAACGATATAAACTTGATGGAAAAACGAAAAAATGAGCTTATTCAGCTCATAAACAATGAAAATCATAAAATTGATATTAAAAATGAAGTATTAAAATTATCTGAAAGTCTCAAATGAATTTCAATTCATAAATTAAGTCCTGAAGAACAGGCTAAAATAATAAATTTGCTTGTTGAAAAAATTATAATCAAAAAAGATGATATCGATGTTATTTTAATTATAACAAACGATACCATCGATGAAGATTTAAACAATAACAATTCAAAATCACTTACCGGTGTTTCAAATTTGGTGGATTAGACTTATCTATCAAACTTTTTTTACATATTGTTTTTTGCATAAAAAGTTATTAGTAGATAACAAAGCTTATTATATGAAATAAGTTTAATTTGTAAATAAAACTAAATAATATTATTTTTATGTAAATAAATCTTAATTCAACTATAAGCCTTAAGTTTTAAAAAATCTTCATTTATGAAAGGTAAAATTACTATTTCATTTAATAGATAGTCTGATTTTTGAATGATATCAATATCTGATTTTAAAGTCGGGTCTTTTAATTTTTTTCTTAAATAACGAATCTTTACTGAATCATTTCAATAAAAAATTACTAGTTTGGGTTTATAAGTAGATATTAATTCAAATATTATATCTATTCTATTTTCGAATAAATTAATTAATCAATTTGCTTCATAAAAACATTCTCTATCATAATATTTCTCTCACTTTATATTTACTTTATAGTTCAGTGTTTTTCATCAATATTCTTGTTTTAATGCTAATCATGTACCTAGATTTGAAGGTAAGAAATAAAATTCTCATAAAAATAAATGTTCTATGCTAGTATTAGTTAATTTTTTTATTATATTCCATATATCATTGTGATTATCATTAACTTCTGATTCATTATGGCAATCGTAAAATTTTTTTGTAAAATAATCTCAAAAGGTAAATTCATTATTATTAGAATTTAAATTATATTTATTAAATTTCTTCTTTGCATTTTCTCATTTATCAAAGGCTTCCTCGTTTCATATAAGCCAAATTTCAGATTTTTCTGGATTTCATGTTCATAAAAAATATGAATATTTTTCAATTATTTTATCATCAATATTTAATCAATATATTTTATTACCCATATTTTCTATAATTACAAACTAAACTTATAAACAATTTTAATATCACTTTTTCATATTAAAACCTCTTTAACAATATTATTAACAATAAAAACTTTGTCTTCAATAGTTAATTTTTCATATTTTTCATTATAAATCTTTGATATTTGATGAATCATTTCTTTTATTTCATCAAAAGTTTTAATATCTTTTAATTTTTCTTCAATTTCAATTTTTCTTTGTTCTAAATCCTTTTTTTCTTTTGTAGTTTCTAAAATTATTTCATCATAAAGTTTATAATTATCTTCATCCAATAACTGCTTTTTTATTCAATTTTTAATGATTAGATTCTTTTCATTTATTTTAGTTTCTAGCTCTAAAACTTCTTTTGAATAATTTTTAATAATCTCATCTTGATTTGAATTTCATTTAATATATTCATCAATAAACTTGTTTGGATTCTTAAAAACAGGTAAGATTTTATTTAAAATAACATCAACTATTTTATTTTCTGATATATCGGGATTATCACACAATAAATCTTTAGAAACTTTTGATTTTCTTCTTCAATTACATCTATAATTTGAAGTTCATTTTTTACTTTTGTAATGTACGAAACTTTTACCACATTCACTACATTTTAAGAGTCATGTAAATAAATGACTTTCTCATCTTCCATTTAATGCTTTTGCTTTGTTTAGTTTTTCTTGTGCTTTTTCAAAATCTTTTTCATCAACTATTTTATCTATTTCTAAATATAACCATTCTTTTTTATCTCTTAAAACTGATATATTTTTTCAATTTTCTAGCTTATTTTTAGTTTTTCTAAAATAATATTTTCATATATAAGCTTCATTTGTTAAAATACCATGAACGAAAGAATAATGTATAAAATTTTCATCATTTTTAGTCCTATAACTTGTTTTAATTGTATCTCAAAGATTTAATCATGATAAATATTCTCTAATATATGAAGCCGTTTTATCTTCTTTTAAAAATAAGTGAAAAATCTTTTTTAC
>CAZFLS010000127.1:0-3799 GCA_964518815.1 uncultured Candidatus Peribacteria bacterium | reverse complement strand
CTACCTTACAGCTTTATTAACTATAAAATAGGGATTTTTATATTTAATCCTGAAATATACAAAAAATTTAATTTTTCTCTTAACTCATATAATTTATTATTATTTTTTAGCATTTTCAATTCTCTTATTGTATCTTCTTTCCAATACTTGTCGATTAATTTTAAAATATCTGAACTAGGAGTATATCATTTTTCATCTGGAAAATATTCATTAGATTTTATAAGATTGCCAATATCTTCATTTTTTTCTATAAGATATTTATATTTATCATATACTTCTTTAGCGTCTGATTTTTTAAGTTCCAATATAATTTTAGTTTTTATTTTGTTTATCACATCTTCATCATTATTTTCTACAAAAAATTCTATCGCTCCATAAAAACCAAAAGGTGTTGATTTATCTTTAAATAAATTAAAATTATTAATTATCCAGCTTTTAAGTATATTATTTATTTTTTTGTTTCATAATTCAGTTAAATGACTAATAGAATATGTTATTCAATCAGAATTATCTATATCTAATTTTTTTTCTTGAACATTCTTACAATTTATTAACATATTAATTAGTAATTCTTTTAAAGGTTTTATATATTCAATTTTTCATACTTTTATTCATTCACTATAAAATAATAATTTTTCTTGATTGGTTAATCTATCTATATATTTTACCATTTTATCAAATAATATTCCTAACTCTCTTTTATCTAAATTAGATTTTTCTTGAAGCCAAGGTAATTTATATTCTACAGCAGAAGTATAATCTCACTCTCTCATATCTTGGATTATTTGATTTTTAGCCAATTTTTCAAGCTTTTTATCCGGAACTATATTATATGAATAAAATAATAATGGCAAATTAAATATATGATCACCCCTCCATATTTCAAACAAAAAATTTATTAGATAACTTTTATTTTTTTCATCAAGATATTTATATGTTTGACAATGAATATGAAACTTTTGAATATCCAATAATCATTTTTTATAATAAATTCATAGTATTTTATTTACTAAAGATATTACGTTTTCTCAAAATCTTTCTAATAAAGCTCAAAAAAAATAAACTTGATTTAATTCATCAATTCAAATGGTAGTAATTTTATTTATATTATTATTAACATAATTAATAAAATTATTATCAATCATTCTAAGAATATCATAAAACTCTTTATCAACAGCAACAACAAAAGCACTTTGAATAGGACTTAAATTAGATTTTTTTTTGATTTTTATTAATTCAATCAAAACATCATAGGAATACTCTTTATTTTCTTTATTTTTTATTAACTCTTTATATAAAAATTTTAAAAATTTCTGTATATAATTATTTTTTTTTCTTTTTTTAATATAATCTTTTACTAGTTTTCCTGTTTCCGGATGTTTTAGTTTTATTAGAAAAATAATTAGTTCATCTTTAATAAAAATATCTTCAATACTATAAAATAGTGAATAAAATATTTTATTTAAAATATTTTTTATTTTTATATCAACTCAATTTTCAATAAATTGACCTATTTTTGGTATTATAAAAAAAATATTGGAAGTTATATAGCTAATAATTATTTTTTCATATTTTTGATAATTAAAACCTTTAATATTATTCATAATTTCCAATCCTCTAAAAAACCCCTCTCCATAAATATCATCATTTTTAAGTAGTCATTCTCTTCCTAAGAAATTGTGTAATTTTTCATAGTCTTCTTTATTTCCAAGTATTTCTCAATAAAACACTGTTGTTTCCTTTAATTTTCTCCACGCATTCCAATTATCCTCATTAGTGTCTCTTGTCTCAAAAATCTTTTCTTCTCACTTAGTAAAACCAGAATATTTTTCAGAATTATTTTTCATTTCTTCATTCTTTGCTAAATGTCTAGCCAAAAAGAATTCTTGAAATGAATAATGAATAAATGAATATGTTCTTTTACTTTTAATATCATCTTTATTATCTAGTCTAAAGAGTATATTGTATTTTTCCAAAGTTGCTTCAGTAATTCTATATTTTTTTAAATTTAAAATATCATTATTATAAGCATATAAAGACAAATTTTCTAGGTCATTTTCTAGTTCTTCTTTTACTTGTTCTTCATTTAATCATTCATATTTATTTTTTATAGAATTAGCTTCCGGGTGTTTATATAAAACTAATTTAACTATGTTTTCATACAAATCAGCTTTATTTTCTATCTCGGTAAAATTCTTAATTCAGATACTTGAATATTTATCTTTTTCTTGAGCTAGCATACAAATGAAATTTAAAAGAAGTGGATTTCATCCTATTTCTCAAGACAAGTTTGATTTTTCTAAGAAAGATAAAACATCTTCTTGTATTTTTTTGTCTGTTACCTTTTCTTTTATAAATTCTTCTTTACTTATTGGCCTAAAATTAAGTGTTTGAAAATTATCTAAATTATTATCTTCAAGATTATATTCTGATACTCTAGAAGTAATTATTAGTTTTGATTTGAATAATTTAAGTTTTTCTTTTAATTCTTTTTTAACTTCACTATTTCTTACTTCATCTATAGCATCAATAATAAATATTGTGTTATCTTCCTCTTTAATTTCTCAAATATTATCTTTTGTTATATTAGAAGCACTTATTAATTTTACTTTATAATTTGTTTCTAAAACTAATTTTTTTGCCAATTCAGATACCCAAATAGATTTACCACTTCCAACATGAGCTGGAAGTACATATTTTTGACTACCAATATTTTTTATTATCTCATCTAAACTAATTGAAATTTCTTTTTTTTCCCATTTATCTTTTTCTATTTCGTTTTCTAGATCTTTGTTTTCTAAATCTTTGTTTTTATTTTTTTCTTCTTTTTTTATTTCTATATGTAACAAATCTCTAGCCAATATTCATTCTCAGATTTTTACAGTTTCATCAAGTGATCTAGACTGAATTTCAACAGCTTTATTGTATGTTTCTCTTTTATTTTTTAATTCTTCATACCACTTCATATTATTTTCAAATAGAGACTCTTTCCAAACTTCCTCTTTTGTAACAAATAGTTTTGTAACTAAGTCCTTAATTTCTAGATTTGATATATTTGAAAGTAAAATCTTCTTTTCCTCTTCTTCAATTTTTTCCAATCTTTCTTCTAGATAATATTCTTTTATTTTATCAATTCCTTCTTTTTCAATCAAATTAACAAGACAAAAAAAACGAATATCATTATTTGAACTATTTAAATATTTTGCAAATAATTCTTGATTTTGAAGAAAGTAGGCATTTATATGATTTTGAAAATCAATTATTGAAGAATGTTTTAGATGAAATAGAGATTTAAGTTGATTGTAATTATGAGGGGTTATTAATAATTGATTTCGGCTTTCGATAATCTCTCAATTTGAATTATAATCAAGATAAATGTAATCATCATCTTGAATTTGTTCTACGCTATCCAAAATTGATTTATTGATTATTCATCATCCAATTACTTGAAAAGCATTTGCGTATGACCTATTTCATACTATTACCACATTATCATAAATTCCAGATTTTATTAAATCTAAAGCTGTTCAATGATAAAACTCAGTAAAAGCTTTACTTACTTCTCAAAAATTATATCAAGCATTATTAGCCTTATCTGTTTCTTTTAAACTAGAATTTTCAAAATTGGTAACTCAAAAATATTCAATAAGGTTTTCTGCGGTAATAGAAGTTCTACTAGATTCTTTTGTCGAACCATTTTTATTATAATAGACAAAGGTTTTATTCCCATTAAATACATTTGAGTAAATGTTTTGTTGTTTTATAGGCAACTCCTCAATACTTTTATATATTTCTACTT
>CAZFLS010000126.1:0-3815 GCA_964518815.1 uncultured Candidatus Peribacteria bacterium | reverse complement strand
ATACAGTATTTTAACATTGAATTATTAATTATTTCATTTGTAATTAGATATTAAAAATTTTTTAATTATTTTAAATTATATAAAATTTGAGCAACTTCTTTTCTTTTAATATTACTATTTGGATAAAATTTATTTCAATCAATATCCATTAGGCCATTTTGTGCAATATAGTAAACATATTTTTCATACCAACTTCATGATTCAATGTCAATAAAAAGAGATCAGGCTAGACTCGGAATTTTATCTTTTCATAAAATTGAATTTAAAATTATAGCTATAGCCTCAATTCTTGTCACTGGATTATTTGGTTTAAAAGTTTTGTCTTCATATCAATTAATAATTTTTTTATTACTCGCTGTAGTAATATATTTATAATACCAAGCACTTGAATCTATATCTGTAAAATCTGCTTTTAAATTAGGATCAACTGGAATTTTTGCAAAAGTAAATACCATTGCCAAAAGTTCAACTCTAGATATTTCATTTTCTCATCTAAATGTACCATCACTGTATCATTTTGTAATTCATGTTTCATAAAGATAATTAATATATTCCTCATTTGTATCTTTAAAATATTTATTTCCTCATAATGTATTAACATCAGATACAGAATTATTTTTATCTGCAACTAATGTATTTGATGTTTCTATCGCCTTAGGAGCTTCATTATTTGATGAGGTATCTACTCATACTACTGTATCAAATCATTTACCTATACTATCAAGATAAACAAGAGGATTTACAGTATATTTTCTTGCGTTATCAATTCAAAGTCATTTATTTACTGCATCGAAAAATCAAAGTCATGCTGCTTGAGATTCTGCAAAAGTAAATGGCCAATAAGGATGAAAAGGTGCATCTTTTGTGTCTATTTGAAAATGTAAATGTTCTCAAGTAGATCAGCTTACATTACCTGTGTTTCATGTTTTTCCTATAATATCCCCCTCTTTCACTACGTCTCATTTTTTTACAAGTATTTCAGATAAATGAAGATGACAACTATAAAGTGTTGTTGTTTTAGTATTATCATTTGGATCCAAAGCATTTTCATGTTTTATTATTATATAATTTCAATTTACATCTTTTGATCCTGCAACATCTATAACTCATGGTAAACAAGCAATAACATCATCATGTGTTTTTTGTGGAAATAAATCTACTCAACAATGACTTCAAACTCATTCATTAAAATCTCAACTTATATAATTTCATAGATAAGCTGTAGTAAATATATTCCACGTTTTTTCTAGATTGTTAGAATCATATTTTTCTTTTGTTTTTATTGGATACATATAAAAAATGTTAAAATATAAAAATATACAAGAGTACAAGGATTATTTTTTCTTACATTACATTAACAAATGTAAGTGTAGCATATAAATTTTTGAAGTCAAAAAAAATCTATTTACAAATTATTATTTTGTTTTTTAGAAGTTTAGTAATTATTGATAATAAAAAGAATCGAAAATAATTTTTGATTTTTTCTTAAATTTTATCTCTATTTCGATTTTTCTAGGCTTCATAAATAAGCAATGGCGAGAGCATCTGCTGCATCATCTGGAGTAGGAATACTATCTAATTTTAAAATACACTTTAAGGCTTTTTGTACTTGTTTTTTATCTGCCTTTCAATTACCGCAAATACCTTGTTTGACTTGTAATGGAGTGTATTCTTTTATTGGAATTCACTTTTTCGAAATTAAATAAATCATAACTCCTCTAGCATGAGCCACATCTATTCATGTTTTTATATTTTTTAAGAAAAAAATTTTTTCTATACAACAAACACTGGGTTTATATTTTTTTAAAATAAAGTCTATATCTTTTCAAATATCAAAAAGTTTTAAATCTAATTTTTCTTTTATCTTTGTTTCTATAATTCAGCAACTTAAAATTTCTAAATTTTTCCCTTGTTTATCAAGTACCGCAAATCAAGTTGTGGTAGTTCAAGGATCTATTCATAAAATAATTGACATTTTTCTAATTTTATGGTTAAATACATTTGACTTAAAAATTAAAAACTTACAAAAACAAATATGGTTAACTCAAATTTTATTTATGAATCTAATATAAACACAAAAATTTTAAATTCAAAACTTTTAAATCAAAAAGAAAAAGAAAACTTTTTAAAGTTTATAACCTATTTTACTCCAAAAGAAATCGAAGAATTAAAATTTATAATTTAGGATGTTCTGAAAAATGTAAATTTTAAATTTACTTTTCACATAAAATTTACTATTTTTGAGGACATCTAAAGGCTTTATTTTAATTAATATAAGATCGACTGTGATTCTAAAAGAATATATAAAATAGAATTTTTATCTTCAAAATCTCAAACAATAATTTTTCTTATAGCTTTTGTTTCTTCAAAACTAATTTTACCTGAATGTCTTTTTGATCAAAAAACATCACTATTTATTATTTCTGTAAACAATTTAAAAAAATTATCATCTAAAAGCAAATTTTTTAAATCAATGTATTTATCCAAATATAATAAAAATGTATTTCAATAATCATAAAGTTTATCATTATTTTTTATAGCTTTTATTAATCAATAAACTCTTCAAATAGAAATTATATATTTTTTTGTGATTACAAAATGGAGAGCCTTTTCTAAAGGATCATTGACTCTTAAATTAACTTGTCATCTTTTTATTGCAAATTTTCTATAATTTAAGGTTATAAAATGTTCTATAAATGAATCTAAAATTTTACTATATGAACTGATAACATTAAATCAATCCAAATTTGTATTTTTTTGTAAACTAAAATAATTAATTTCTGAATACACTAAGTGTTCTAGTGTTGATTTCGGCGCATTAAGAAGAAGAATATCTCAAAAATAATCTTGAATACGAGATGTAATTATTTGTTCTTGATTTTCTCTAAAAAAATCTTCTTTTCAGTTTTCAGCCATTTTCGTAATTTTTCTTTTTGCAATTTTATGAACACAGGCTTCCACTTCTTTTTTCATCCATCTTGAACAAAGCTCAACTCTTTTTTTTAATAATTCATTTTCTTTTATTAAATCATTGATAATTTTATTTTGATCCATTGTAAAATAATTATAAAATAAAACACAATAAACAAATTTAGGGATGTTCTGAAAAACTTGATTTTAACTAAAATATTGATTACTCAGAATTTCCTTAATTAAGTCTGATTTACTTTTTGTTTTGGTATTATTTTATCAACAAAGAGAATTCAATCAAGATGATCTATTTCATGCTGTACAATACGAGAAGAAAGTCAATTTAAAATTAAAATATTTTCTTTTCATTTTCAATCTAAAAATTTTATCTTGATTGTAAAAAATCTTTCAACTTCTCAAAACTCTTTAGGAATACTTAAACATCATTCACTATCAATTTCTGTTTTGTCAGAATGAGATATAATTTCTGGATTAATCATATACACAGTATTATAATTTTTGTCATCATAACTTTTAAAAAGACTCACACAAATTATTCTTTTATTTATTCATATTTGTGGGGCAGCTAACCCAGCTCAGGTTTCTTTTATACTTTTAATATATTTAACCATATCTTCTCACAATTTTGAGAATTTTTTAATTTCGTTGATTTTAATTTTCTCACTTATTGTCCTAAGAATTTTATTATTTTTGCCTGTTTGTATACTAAAATTCATAAAATGTAAATATTAAAAAGCTAAAAAAATAAATATAATAAATTTATCAAATAAATCCTACTTCTAAACAAAAAATTACTAATTTCTAATGAATGTCTAATGATCTAATGACTAAATATTCTATTATTGTAATCCATTTAAGTATTGGAAATTTAAAATTTTATTAGA
>CAZFLS010000125.1:0-3817 GCA_964518815.1 uncultured Candidatus Peribacteria bacterium | reverse complement strand
ATATTATTAATTCAAAAAGGGTTTATCTAAAAGATTTTTTAGAAAAATTACTAAATTTAGATACAGAAATAATAGGGTTTAATCTTAAAAAAGATCTCAAAAGAATTTGGTGATATTTAGATAAATGAAAAGTTATTGAAGAAACTCCTTGATGACAGGTGAGTTTGTTTTAAAAAATTAAGTATAAAATATTGGAGTTCAAACTAGTACTTTATCAGAAATTGGTTGATATCTCTCAGTAACTCACCTTCAGCTTGAAGCGTCAATTATTGGAATTTTTCCATCCACAACTGGTCATGTTGCAATTTCAACATGAGTTATAATGCGTCAATTTTTAGGGGTAGGATCTTTTAAAAACACTAAGTCTCATCTTTTTACATCATTAGCAGGTTTTTGATTAGTTATTTTTGATAGTCATGCAGCAGTATTATCATATCAATAATCTACAACTCAAGAATCTTTCATACTCATTAAAACTAATCAACTACAATCTGTTACAGAATCTGTCTTTCTTCATCATCACCATTTATATTCTTTTCCAATATGTTTATTTGCATTGGCAATCAAATCATCTGGTGTTGTAGCTCATGTAATTTCTCAAGAATTAATTTTTGTTTCCCATTTTTTATAAAAAGCTGTATTTTGAGCTATAATAGTATCTATATTACCAAAGTTTTTTCAACTGTAATTAGAATAAAAAGTAAGCAAATTAGTAAAGTGATTTTTATTTAAATTATTTGGATCATTGCTTACTCAAATTGGCGCATATATATTTGAGAAAAAACCTATAAATTCGGGTTTAAAAATTCAATCTCATCATATAGCATTTTCTCAAGTAATTCTTTTAAATCTATTCATATTGTTTTGGATTGTACGACATGACATTACAAGTTGTCATTCAAAAGTATCAATTCATCATTTCATAATTCAAAAATCAAGTCAATCTCTTCCATTTTCTGTACTTCTAAGAGCTAAAAGAAAAGTCGGATCAATACCATATTCCTGAGCCTTTTTTACTATTACTGTAAGTTGTTCATTACCATGTTTTTTTTCAAAATTTTTTACTAAAGGTAAATTTACTATTTCTTTTATTTTTTGTTCATTTTCTTGTTTTTTTATAACTAATTCCTCCTTTTTATAAGATCATAAAATCTCAACTTTAAATCAATTAAAAACTGGAAGATATCTTCATTGTTCATTATAAAATCATCCTTTAAGTCATTGTCTTGTTCATATCATATCATATTTTTTGCCATTCTTCTCTCAAATAACTCTTACTTTTGTAACTTCTTCAGAAAGTAAATCTGCAAGTCATATATTATATTCAGCTGATTTATTATTGCTAAAATCTATAATAAAATTATTGTGTCAATTTTCTTTAATAAATTGCTTCATTGTTTGTCATTTATTTTTTTCATTTGATGTAAATAATTTTCCTGCTGATTCTTGTTTTCAAGAAATATCTTGTTCTAATCGATTTAATTGATTTTTGATTTCCATACAAATATTCATTTCATCTTTTAGATTTGATAAATCTATTTTGGTTTCTGCTTTAATAAATTTTAGAGATTCAATAAAATTTATTGCAGCTTTTTTTTCTTTATCATTTATCTTCTCTCAGCTTTTTAATCTATCTCTTATTTTTTTTAATATTTTATTTAATTCTATGTTATTATTTTTTATTGCATTTTCTTCCAATTGTTTTACATCTTTTCATCCAATTATTTCTTGAATTGTTTGTGTCATAATTTAGTATTTAATTTTAAAATAATTTGTATACTCATGTATTCTATCATACTTTTTAAAATAAATCAAAAAAATGCCACTTTTGTGGCATTTAAATTTTGTTATTATTTTTTTAAGCAGATACTCACATTTTAGAAAGAGCTTCTTCTTCTGTATTTGATGTACTTATAATAGTAGTAATTCAAACTAATTCCAAAGTATCTTTTACTTCATCTGTCATATTAGTTAAATACATTGTACCGTTTCATTCTTCAATATTAGAAAAAATATCTGCAATGTATCAAATAGATTTGGAATTTAAATATTTTAATCAAGACAAGTTAAAAATAACTTTTTTATTGGCAAAATCTCATATAGCATTATAAATTGCTGTAAAAGTTTTATCTGCATT
The DNA here is from genome assembly GCA_964518815.1 of uncultured Candidatus Peribacteria bacterium. Classification (GTDB taxonomy): domain Bacteria; phylum Patescibacteriota; class Gracilibacteria; order BD1-5; family UBA2023; genus CAYRGR01. The sequence goes on along the minus strand of CAZFLS010000125.1, from coordinate 1,680 downwards.
AGTTTCATCTAATTCTCAAATGAACTCGAATATTTCAGTTCATCATACTGATTTTTTCTTTATATCTATTGGAGTATTCATATTTATTAAGTTAAAAAATAAAGATATGGTTTAACTAAGTTGAGGTCATTTTAACACATTTGTAATATTATTGCAAATTTTTATTGAAAAAAACTTTTTTAGAAGTAAACTAAGTTAAAATTTTTATTATGTGTGGCGGAATTATATTTATTAAAAACAAAAAATCAATGGAAATTAAAAAAATTGAAATTAATAATGATAATAATGAAATAATAAAATCTATAGATGATATTATGAGTGGCATAGAATATTCACCTATTTGGCAAACAATAGGATGGAATGAAATGCTTAAAAATTCAAATTATATAAAAAAAGGTATATTTATATGAGTTTATGAAAATAATATTCTTGAGGCTTATGTTATTTTAGAAAAAAGAAATATTTGATTTTGATTTTTTTGATTTTTTATTGTGTGATGACCTATTTATAGAAATAAAAAATATTTATTTTTTTTGGGGGAGGAAATTATTAAAGTTTCAAAATCGGAAAAAGTAGTTTTTACTCAAGTTGAACCAATAGAAGAAATTAAAAATGAAGATATGTGAATTGGTTATAAATATTGATATTATAAAAATTTTATAGTAAAAAATACAATTTTAATTGATCTTTTAAAAAGTGAAGAAGAAATACTTAAAGATATGAAACCAAAATGAAGATATAACATTCATGTTGCAGAAAAAAACAATGTAATAATTAAAAAAGTTGAAAATAACGAGGAAAATCTAAATATTTTTTATAATCTACTTTCTGAGACTAATAAAAGAGATAATTTTCATATTAATTCCAAATTATATTTTAGAGAATTTCTGAAATATTTATATGAACAAGATATAGGTTGACTTTATTTTGCATTAAAAAATGAACAAGTAATAGCGTCTGGAATTTTTGTATTTTTTAAAAAAACAGGTTTTTATTATTATTGAGCAAGTTCTTCAGATAATTTAAAAAGAAAATTTATGGCTACGTATCTTATTCAATGGAATGCTTTAAAAGAGGCAAAAAATAAATGATGTAATTTATATGATTTTTTATGAATTGCATGATTGGATGAAAAAAATTCACCACTTATTTGAGTAACTGATTTTAAATTTAAGTTTTCATCTAATGTACATAAATTTCCAAAATCATTAATTTATATTAACAATTGTTTAATATATTTTCTATTTTGAGCGAAAAACAAAGTGAAACTTATTTTTAATAAAAAACATTTTTAACTTTTGTCAATAATTTTTTATTTGTATTACTTAAAAATGTGCTATACTTTCGTCGCCAATTTTTAAAGATTTAATGTTTTTTATTTTATTTATTTAAGTATTTTTGATTATGTCTAAAAAATTACTAGCTTTATGATTAGTAGCGTTATCTTTTACTGTTGTTTCTTGTAATAAAACAAACGTTTCTACTGAAACTCCAGCTGCTCCAGCTGCTACTGAAACTCCAGCTGCTCCAGCTACTACTGAAGTTCCTGTTGCTACAGAAACTCCAGCTGCTACTGAAACTCCAGCTGCTCCTGAAGTTCCTGTAGCTACTGAAACACAAGATGCTACAGTTACTACAAAAACAACAGTTACTACTAAAACTCAAGCAAAACAAGTTTAA
>CAZFLS010000124.1:0-3843 GCA_964518815.1 uncultured Candidatus Peribacteria bacterium | reverse complement strand
CTGTAGCTCAGTGGTTAGAGCAGTTGGCTCATAACCAATTGGTCGTTGGTTCAATTCCAACCAGGCCCACCATAATAATAATTTTTTTACTTTGTAAAAAATTCAGTACAAAGTACAAAGTTCAAGGTAAAATGATAATAATTAAAACCTTGTATTAGATAACTTAATGATTTTTATACCATCCTCGGGGACTGGCGCAATTGGCTAGCGCACACGCTTTGGGAGCGTGGGGTTGTGGGTTCGAGTCCCACGTTCCCGACCAATAAAATTTTGTGAAACAAAAATTTTAAAACTAAGAAATAAAAAATTTTATACTAGATAACTTTTACTATTTTTGGGTGTGTAGCTCAGCTGGTTAGAGCGCTTCTCTGATAAGGAAGAGGTCGGAAGTTCAAGTCTTCCCATACCCACCAAAATTTTTTACAAAGTAAAAAATTTTTAGTTCAAGCTTCAAAGTAAAAATTGAAAGAAATAAAAACCTATACTTTGTGACTAGATAATTTGATAACTTTATACTATTTTTGCGGGTGTAGCTCAATTGGCTAGAGTCTCTGCCTTCCAAGCAGATTGTTGTGGGTTCGACCCCCATCACCCGCTCCATAAAAATTAAAAGAAATAAAAATATGTGCTTGGTAAATCGATAACTTGATAACTTTGTACTATTTTCGGCGCTATCGTCTAGTGGTCAGGACAGCGGGTTTTCATCCCGTAAACCGGAGTTCGATTCTCCGTAGCGCTACCAAGATTAAATGTAATATATATTATCATTATTTGTGATGATATTTTTTTATGACAAAATTTAGAATTTATAAATTTCAAATCAAAAATCCAAATATAATTTTACTTGATGAGCCAACAAGTGTACTTGATTCAATATCCGAACAAATAGTCTCAGAAATTTTTCGTAATTATTTCAAATGAAAAATAGTAATAGTAATTGCTCATAGATTATGGATAGTAAAAAAAGCAGACAAAATAATTGTGTTCAAAAAATGAAAAATAATTGAAAGATGAAATCATAAAACATTATCTGAAACTGACTGATGAGAATATAAAAAATGCCTGATTTGAAAGATGGGGTTTTTGTGTTTTATAAAATATTTTTTAGATAAGAAAAAATTAGTTTCTATATTTTCAGAATATGCTGTATATCGCAAAAGAAAATCTCTGATTTTTGATTTTTTTCCTGGAATATGATAGAATAAAGCTAATTTTAATTTAATTATATTTTCTAAATTATGTTAATCCCATTACTTCAACAAATTTGACTAAACGAAAATGAAGCAAAAGTATATCTTGCCTCACTTGAACTTTGAACAATTCATGCTTGAAGAATAATTAAACAAACATGACTTGCTAGAGCAACTGTTTATGATAGTCTAGAAAGATTAATCAAAAAATGACTAATTAGTAAATATATAAAAAAGGGCACCACCACTTTTATGCCAGAAGATCCAGAAAAATTAGAAGATATTTTAAAAAAACAAATCAAATCTTTAGAAAAAATATGAAATGAATTAGATAAAATTTTACCACATTTACAAAAAATAAAAAATCCTTTTATGTGATTACCTTCTGTAAAAATGTATGAATGAAAAGAATGACTTCGTAGTGTGCTAAATGATTCTTTACAGGCAACAGAAATTGTTTACGCTTACGCTAATGTTGATGATATGAATAAATTTATAAAAGACATAAATGACGAGTATGTAGAACAAAGGAAATCTTTAAAAATTTTTAAAAAAGCATTAATATTTGATACTCCTTATGCTAGAAATCTTTTTAAAACATATGATAGGAGTGTTACTGAGGCTAGATTTTTACCCAAAAACACAAAACCATTTCATATTGAAACAAATATTTATGATTGAAAAACAAGTTATATGACATACAGGTGAAGTAATCAAATAGGAGTAATAATAGAAGATGAGGATATTTGTGAGATTAACCGTAGTACATTTGAATTGGTTTGGGAAAAGTCAGAACCTGTATAAAAATAATATTATATTTAGTAAACTTTTTTAGAAAAAAGTTATTATAATATTTTAAATAAAAATAAGCATGTTAAATAAAATAAAAAATTTATACATAGAAGAAAATTGAAAAAGAATTAAAAAGAATTTTGATCATTATAGAAGATTGAATGATAAATATAATTTTCAAATTCCTAATTTTATAGAATTATGACAATGGAATTCTAAGTGAACTAATATTACAACTCAAGATATTACTTCAAACATTTTTACATATGATATAGCTATTTGTAAACTAAATATCTATATATGAAGGGTAGAAAAAACTTGAAATGGTAGACCATATAGTGAACAATTTTTGATTGAAGTTATGAATTTTATGGCTTCTAATACAGAAAAATGAGAGAAAATTAAAATTTATATATGTAATTTTCTTGGAGAGTATTTGAATAAAAACATAGATAAAGAATATTTTACTAGGGACGAACAAAAAAAATATTTACAAAATCTTTTTAAAAAAAATATATGAAAAGAAAGGTTAAATGATCTAGAAGTAATAGATCTAGCAAATATAGAAGAACATAGAGAGCTTGCCAAAACTTTAAAAAAATCCAAAATAGAATGACTATATTCTGGAGAAGAAGAACCTTTTTCTATTGAATCTAAAAAAGATATTACAAGTTTAGATATCCTAAATTATCTTAAATGGCTCTCATCTATAAATAAAGATTTTTTTGAACTTTTAAAATCTCCAAAGCCATGAAATGAAAATACAAATGATTACTATTCTATGATTGAAATAGCTTTTAGAATTTATGATTTATTAAATTGAAAAAATTTTCAATGATGATCCAATCAACAAACAAAAACTGATAGAATTATCTCTTTTTTGGTAAATCAAGATATTCCAAAAATAAGCATAAAATCACCAAATAATAAGATTGAATTTGATGCTAGATGATTTGATGCTTTATCTAAATTCAGAAAATATTGTAGTGAAAAATTAAAAAATAAACAATTTAATTGGTTACATTTTAATACTGATGAATGTGAAAATTTCTTTAAATTAAAAAAAATCCGAGAAGAAGCTATTATTGATGCTCCTAAAAGGACATTATTAAAATATAAAAATCATATTTTATGAATTATTATTTGATCTATTTCTACTTGAGCTGTTTGAGGATTATATTTATTTAATCAAAAAAGGGAACAAGAAAAAAAAGTTACAGTTGCTATAACAGAAGCAGTAAAACAAAAAAGTATGACAGTATTCTTGGATAGCCCTTATTTAAGAATGGAAATAAAAAGTCCAAAAGAAAAAATAATATATATTAATCAAATAGCAAAATCAGCACTTAATGATTTAATAATGAGATATTGATTAATAGATAAAGATAAAAAAGAATTAATACATAAATTATTATTATCACAAATACCAGAAGATGAGATTATGAATTTACTCTCTATATGAGAAATAGATTGTCATATTATAAATTTTACCAACAGATTTATTGAAAAAAATAAAATATTTTTAGTAGCAAATAATATAAATATTGTGCCCTATAAACATCTAGAACGTCTTGAAAAATATTTTATTTATACTATAAATAATTCATGAAATATAAATGAAGAACAAATTAATAAAAATTTAAAAAAGTTTTCAGGCAGTTTTTACGAAGATAATTGCTATATGTTATCAAATTGAAAAATATTAAAAATAAAGTCTCCTATTAATCATAGACATTTATTATGACAAAATTCAAATAATATAAATTTATTATATTCTTTTTTGGCTAGTTTAGAAGAAAATTTTATATATACATCTGAGGAATCTGCACCTGAAAAAGTAAAAATATGAACAGATATAGCT
>CAZFLS010000123.1:0-3860 GCA_964518815.1 uncultured Candidatus Peribacteria bacterium | reverse complement strand
TTATTATATAATCCTCAAGAATCAGTTCCAGTTTTAGAAGAATTATATTTTGATAAAATAAAAACTTTAGTTGATATTGTTAAACTAAAAGATTTTTATAAAAAACCAAAACTTATTAGCACTAATATTTCAAAAATAAGTTTTCAAATTAATAAAGAAGTATTGCAAAATTTGAAAGAAAAAAGAGCATAAAATTTTTTTAAAATTTGAAAAATTTAGAAAAAAATATAATATCTAAATTACTTTTAGTATTATTCATGATTTGAAAATTAATAATTAAATGAAACAATTTTTTTATTTTATCCAAACGTTTGGTTGTCAGATGAATATTGCAGATAGTGAGAAAATTCACACTATTTTTTTGCAATCTTGATTTAAGGTTGCAAAAAATCCAAAAGATGCTGATATTGTAATTTTTAATACTTGTAGTGTACGTAAAAAATGAGAAGATAGAGTATTTTGACTTATTCAAGAAATATTGAAGTTTAGTAAGAAAAATAATAAAAAAATAATTATATGAATTACTGGCTGTATGTCACGAAAAACATGAATTAATCCAAAATATTTTAAAGATAAAAACCTAGAAATTAAATCTCCAAAAAATATTGAACTACTTAAAGATGAGAAATGAATTTTTAATTCTGATGATAAGTTATTTGCTAAGACAAAAGATAAAATTGATTTTATAACAAGAATAGAGGAAATAAGTTATCTTCCAAAAATACTCTCTGTGATTTTCAAAAAAGATATTTGAAAAGATTTTAAATCTAATGATTATTTAAAAATTAGACAATTACAAGAAAATCCGGCTTCTGCAAATATAATAATTCAGATTTGATGTGATAATTTTTGTAGTTATTGTATTGTACCATACACTCGTGGTAGGGAATTTTCTCGAAAAAAGGAAGATATTTTAATCGAAATTAAAAACGCAATAAAAAATTGATCAAAAGAAATTGTTTTAATATGACAAAATGTAAACAGTTATTGAAAACAACTAAAAAAGAAATTATGGAATTTAGAAAAATCTTCCTGGAATTCACAAAATATAAAAACTCCTTTTAGAAAATTATTAGAAGAAATCAATAAAATTAAATGACTTGATCGTATTCGGTTTACGTCGTCTAATCCACACGATATGACACAAGATATTTTGAATGCACATTTTGATTTAGATAAAACCTGTAATTATCTTCATTTTGCTTTACAAAGTTGAGATGATGAAATTTTAAAAGCTATGAATAGAAAACATACTTACTCAGATTTTAAATCTCAAGTAAAATATCTAAGATCGCGCGATCCGCTTTTTGCAATTTCAACTGATATAATTGTAGGCTTTCCAGGGGAAACAGAATCTCAATTTCAAAAAACAGTTAAAGCATTTAAAGAATTAGATTTTGATTTTGCATATATTGCAAGATATTCTCCACGTCCAGGCACGTTTGCCTATAAAAATTTAAAAGATGACATTACATTACAAGAAAAAGCTAGACGTTGGAATATTTTAAATGATTTATTAAAAAAATCAGTTCAAAAAAGAGCAAAATTAATGATAGGAAGGGAAGAAGAAATTTTAATTTATTGAATTAAAAAATGATTGTTTTTTTGAAGAACTAGAAATTTCAAAGAAGTTTTTATTAAAAAAGATGGCAAAATTAAGATTTGAGATATTGTGAAAGTGAAAATTACAAAATTAGATTGATGGGTGCTTAGATGAGAAAAAATTTAAAAGCTACAAGTCAAGATTAGTACAGAGTACAAAGTTATCAAGTTATCTAGTATAAGGTAAAGTCAAAAATTAAAAATGTACGAGAGTTATCATTTCTCCGCGGTAATTAATTGTAAATTTATATGAGGAAAAAGTTCAAATAAGAAAAAGGTCAGCCGTAAAACTTTGGCTGACCTTTAAAAAATTGCGGTCCTATCTAGAGCAACAGTTCTTAAATTTAAACTACTGTGCATTCTAGTTTTAGGTTCGGCAGGATATTATCCTACCTTTGTATTCATCAGGGATTTCAAATCCCCGTTTTTCTGCAACTTTCATCGCAAAGGAACTTAAAGGAAGTTTGTTCTCTTCCAGAATTTTTTTAAAATCATCCTGATTTTTAGCCTGACTAATCTGACCACCTTTTAAATGCTGCTGTCTTGAAATTCCACTACTAATTGATACTATATTCATCTTTTCCTCCAAAAAAATTTTGTTTTTGTTTACATTGAGTTAAACTAAACTCAACACTCATTATTAATAAAATTTTGTTTTTGTTTACATTGAGCTAAAATAAACTCAACACTTATCGTACTATTAACCTCCTAAAATTTTTTATATCAAATGATCGGATCAAATGACAAAAAATATTTTAATAAAAATTTTAAAATGTCAAGTTTTTTATTTTGAAAATAATTTTAAAAAAATACTTTTTTAATTAAAATTAGGCTGATATAATACAAAGTTAATATTATTTTATTATTTAAATTATGGACAATTATCGAAGAATAAAAGATATTTTGGAAAAATTAAACATTAGATATGATGAGATAGAACATGCAAAATCTAATAGTTGTGAAGATTCTAAAAAATTTAGAAATGAAAAATGACTTATTTGATTATGAAGTAAAAATATTATTTTTCATTGCAAAGCTAATTTTTACTTAGTTACTACTTATTGAGATAAACAAATAAAAGCCAGAAATTTTAAACATGAATTTGGTAGTAAGGATATAAGATTTGCAACTCAAGATGAAATTACTTCTTTGATTTGATCTGTAATTTGATCTATTCCTCCATATTGATTCGAAAATGAAAATGTTCCAATTTATGTTGATAGTGAGATTTTTGAGAGTGATTTTTTTATTTTTAATCCTTCTATTGCAACTAAAAGTATTAGAATTTCTACTTTAGATTTAAAAAAAGTATACGAAAATTTAAAAAATCCTATTAAATATTTTATTCACAAAGAAGAAGAATTTGAGATTTGTTAGAGACAAAGTATTGCCTTGTATGTACAAAGTAAAAAAATATATCATTTCTCACTAATTTTTTTAAACTGATGAGGGATTTTTTTGACTTTTAGATTAATAAATCTTTTCACAAAGAACAAAACAAAAAAGGTCACAGTCTAGGATTTCAAAATCTTTGATTGTGTCCTTAAAATTATTTTAGAACTAAATTAAGCTTGGTAAGATAAATTTCTATATTTATCTTAGTTAGGAATTTTCAATTTATTCTTTTTTACAAATTTTTTTGCAAGTAAACTCAAAGGTAAATCCCCATTTCTTCTAAAAATTTCATCTAAATCTCTTTGGGTTTTGACACATCTTATATCGACTAAAGTTAGGTGCAATTGCCCATAAATATTATCTGTTTTTATATCTGTCCTTAAAGTTTCCATAAAATTATTTTGTTATAATATAAAATATAAAATATTTTTTAGTTTTTATTTCAATGTTGCTATGATAAAATATAAAATCTAAAATGTCAATTTTTTTTAACTTTATTTTTTTAGAGAAATAAAGTTATTTTATATTATGAATGAAAATTTTGCATTTACTATAGTTTTTGGTTTCTTTAAGTCTGGGGATTATATCCGGACTTATTATTTCGTATTGAATTCTTATTTTTATTACTAAATATACAAAATATTGCTTTTATAATGCAATTATTAAATATTTTATTTTACTGACGAAAGAAAAAAAATTTGACATAAATAAAAAAAATAATATAAATACAGCAACACATGTTTTTTTAACATAATATAAAAATAAAATTTTTTTGGCTTCATCTTTCGGGATGGGGGATATGTTTTTTATATCTTCCATCCCACCTCCTTTTTTTTTCGTAAACTCTTCTAAAAGGGATAATT
>CAZFLS010000122.1:0-3882 GCA_964518815.1 uncultured Candidatus Peribacteria bacterium | reverse complement strand
AAGTATAATAAATTTACGGAATAAATCCTATTAATAAACAAATAATATTTTAAATTTCTAATTACTAATTTTAATATCTAATAAAAATTCAAATTTCTAATTATTAAATCACCTACAATAATAGAACATTTAGACATTAAATCATTGGAATATTTGTTAGAAATTAGAAATTATATATTAGAAATTTACATTATGTATTGGTAATTATTAAGCGTTTTTTAGTATATATTTGTTAATCTTGAATCAGTAACTTTTAAGAATTTCTTTTTAATAATTTTTTCTTAAAAATTTAATTTGTGTACTTCCCTTTTCAAATTCAAAAATATCTGACGGCATTCTTTTTTCAATTTTAGCTTCTAAAATATCCAAATCTTTAAGATAACCTGCAAATTCTTTTTTTATTTCTGATGAAGAAAATAATTCATGTTCATTGCTTTTATTTGCAGAAGTTAAAAATAATGGATAATTAAAAATATTTATCAAGTCCGAAGAAATACATGATTCCGCAACTCTAATGCCTATCTTTTTATAATTAGCTTTATTTATAAAATCTGGATATTTGAATTTTTTAGAAGGTTTTGCAAGTATTGTAAAAGGATGAATATAGGATTTAAGATATTCTAATTGACTCGAATTAATTTGTATTATAGATTCTAAATCATCAAAAGTTTTAATCAAAATTGGAAGTGGCTTTTCATAATTTCTTCATTTAATTTCATAAATTTTTTCATAACCTTTTTCGTCATAAATATTACAAGCAAATCAAAAACACGTATCTGTAGGAATTACATAAAGCATAGAGTTAGTTTGTAAAGTTATAAAGTTTGTAAAGTTTACCTTGTTAAATAATTTAAATTTTTTTAATTAATTTTTATAATAGTATATTTATACTTTAAAAATTTAAAATTTAACAGGGTAAATAAAGTACAAGGTTATTAATAAATTTATCAGATAAATCCTATTGATAAAAGACCATATTTTAAATTTCTAATTTTTAATGTGAAATTTATGTAAGTAATAATTTTTATTTTAATTTTGTTAGAGACTCATTACAACACTTCTTTAATATTTAACTTCACCTTTATACTAGATGACTATGTACAGACGCGATTAATCGCGTCTCTAACTTTGTACTTTTTGCTTTGTACTTATTCTTTAATTGATCAAGAATCTATAATTTCAGTGGTTGTAGATGTAGATCAAGATAAAGTTGTGAAATCTGAAATATTTTCTCTTAATTCATTCAATGATTCTCATGTCTTTTTTGCAGAATTAATAACTTTATTTCACTGTTCAACTTTTTCTTGGATAACATTTTTTGTTGTATTAATGCTTCAACTAATATCATTAGCAACATTTTTTGCTTTATCAATAATTTCCTCTCAAGATTTGATTTGCAATAAATTCTCTGAAACATTATCTGCTCAAGATTTTAAGCCTCTAATTTTCAAATTAAATTCAAGAATTCAAATATCTGTAGCAATTTTATCTACTTGAGTGGGAAATAAAAAAACTCAAAGAACATAAATAATTACTATTAAAACAACAGTAAATATAATTTTATAGACAAATCACATATATTAAAATTAAAAAAATAGAAATTTTTATAGAATTATACCCAATGAAATTTGGTTTCCGGTATTTTCAAAATCAAGCTATTCTTAATTATTACTTAATTAAAGCCAAAAATTGAATATAATAATTTTTCAAAAAAACCGGAAAACAATATTTAATAGGGTTAATTATTTTTTTAGTAACTCTTCTATTGAAGAACAATTTTTTAAATTTTCTATAAGAAGTGTAATATCATTATCTTTTATCAATTCTGAATTTTCTATTTTATTTAAGGAATTATTTTCTATTGCGTTTTTTATACCATTTATAAACTCTGGATTTTTTATGTTACTTATAATTCCTATTTCTGCCTTTACTACTCATTGAGCTTTACATTGAGGACAGATAACTTCTAAATTAACTGAATTTCATGCAACTCAAAGAACATTAATATTGCTTTCGCTAATTCAAGCATTACAATTTTTGCATTTAAAATTTGTAATTGTTGTTTCAATTATATTTTTTAATACTAAATAGTTCATATATAATTTATAAAGTTATAAACTTATTAACTCGTGCATTATATACTATTTAATTAATTTTATCAAGGAATTTATTAATTCTTGCTATTGACTTTTCTCTTCAAAGTATGGAAATTAATTCAAATGCTCCTGGAGAAAATTCTTCACCACTTAGACTTACTCTCACTGGCCACAATACTTGTCAATTTTTCATTTGCACTAATTTTATTTTTTCTATAAATTTATTTTTAATTTCATCCAAAGAATCATTATCTTTTAAAGAATTTATTACTTCTAAAGCTAAATTTAAAGAATTTTTTGCTGTATTTAAATCTGATATTCACATTTTTTCATTTTTTAATAAATCTATTTTAACCTCTGCATCATTATAAAAAAATCTTGTAAGTCATTTAAAATCCTCAAATTTTATAAGTCTTGTTTGTAATTCTTTAACTATTTTTAAATTATATTCTTTAGGAAATTTTAAAAACACATTCTCACAAAATGGAGAATCATATTCTTTTAAATAATCTTCTAATTTATTATATAAGGAATTTATTTCTAATTTTTTTATATATTCACTATTCATCCAATTAAGTTTTTCTATGTCAAAAATGGCTCAGGCCTTATGAATATCTTTAATATCGAATCTTTTTATTAATTCATCCATTGTAAAAAATTCTTCAGTTGTCTTTGGATTCCATCATAAAAAAGCAATATAATTAATTATTGAATCTATTAAATATCATTTTTTAAGGTATTCTTCTACTGCTACATCTCATGTTCTTTTTGATAATTTCTTATGATCATTTCATAATACAAGAGGAAGATGAGCAGTTTCTGGAATTTCTATTCAAAGAGCTCTAGCAATAAGAATAATTTTTGGCATTGAAGGAAGCCATTCTTCTCATTTGAAAACATGTGTAATTTTCATTAAAAAATCATCAACTACAATTGCTCAAAAATAAGAAGGAAAAGAGTCAGATTTTAGAAGAACTTGATCATCTATATCGTTTGTATTAAATACAACTTTTCATCTAATTAAGTCATTAAAAATAATGGTTTCATTCTTTGGAACTTTTAATCTTACTACGTATTTTTCTCAAGCTTCGATTCTCGCTTTTACTTCTTGAGGATCTAAATTTCTACAGTATTCATCATATTTTGTAGGAATTTTCATTTCTTCTTGTTCTTGTCTTAATTTTTCCAATCTCTCCTCGGTACAAAAGCAATAATAAGCTGTTTTATTATCGATCATTTTTTGAATATATTCTCTATATATAGGAAGTCTTTCGGATTGAATGTAAGGTCAATTTCATAAGTCAGGAAAGGGTGCAGGTCATTCATCAGGAACCATTCAAACTTTTTTCAAAGTTTGTACAATATTTTCAAATCATCAAGCGACCATTCTGCCCTGATCTGTATCTTCTAATCTTAATAAAAAAATTCAATTATTTTTCTTTGCCCATAAATAATCATAAAGCATTAAACGTAATGTTCAAATATGAACAAATCAGGTTGGACTTGGTGCAGCTCTTGTTTTTATTTTCATAAATTAAAATATTAAAAATAACATGTCACGATTATATTGAATATTTCATATTTTTGAAATTTATTTTAGCTATTTTTCTTTTACGGTAAAATAAAATAATTAATAATTGCATTATAAAAGTAATATTCTGTAGTTTAATATAAATATTATTTGTTGATTTTCTGAAGAAAATGGGGTTTTGGGTTAGCAACTTGTAAATTTTATAGATGAGTTTAATATTGGCAAAATACAAGAAAAAAGTATGTAGTCGAGCGA
>CAZFLS010000121.1:0-3917 GCA_964518815.1 uncultured Candidatus Peribacteria bacterium | reverse complement strand
GTGTTCATACTGCTTCTTGTAATTTTTTTAAAATTTTATCATTTTCTGAAATATTAGAAGGTGCTTCTGATTTTATTGGTCATTTTTCTGGACTCATAATTTTTTAAAATTAAAAAATAAAATATATTATTATTTTTGTTAGATTTAAACTTTTTAAGTTAATTCTAAATCCAAAAAAATTCAATCAGCCTGTTTTTGTTCTTCTACTTTCTGTTTTTCTTCTTCCTCTTTCATTTTATCAAGTAATTCAATAGATTTTTTTATTTGTTCATTTTTGTTTTGTTCTTCTATGTTTTTCATAGCACTACTTATTACCTCTACAAGAGAATCCAAAGCTTCCTTTGTGATGTATTTACTTCAAACTAGAGCATATAATCATTCTGCTAATTCCCATTGTCAAAAAAGGCTTTTTAAAATATTTAAAATAGCTTGTCTTTTTTTGATATATTCTTGTTTTTCTTCTTCCGACATTTTTTTATTTTAAGTTTTAATTTTATGTGGATATTAAATCATATATAGTATTTTTTGTCAAAAATAGAGATTTTAGATTTTGATATAATTTTATTTACGAAATTAAAGACACTTTTTTTGACAAATTTTAATACATATTGTACTATAATTCCGTAAAAAAAAGTGTCTTACTAATAAATTTAAAGTATTAAATAACTAAAAACATAAATGAAATTATTAAATTACTTATATAAAAATCCAAAAGATCTTGTAAAGTTTATTTCGAAAAATAAAACTGGAAAAGAAGAGATAATACTTACAGTTCTTATAAACACTACAGAACGTAAAAAAATCGAATTGGATTTACAAAAATCAGAAGAAAATTATAGATCTCTTGTAAATAATGTTAATATTTGAGTTTATAGATCTTCTGGTTGAGCAAAAGGAAAATTTATTGAAGCTAATCCAGCTATAGCAAAAATACTTTGATATAAATCGATAGATGAAGTAAAAAAAATATCCCTTTCAAAAGACTTATTTCATAAAAATTCTTGATGAAGAAAAAAATTTTTGAAAAAATTAAGAGAACAATGATTTGTAAAAAATGAGGAAGTAATTTTTAAGAAAAAAAATTGAAATCCAATAATTTGTTCTATTACAGCCACAAGTCACTATAATGATAAGTGAGGCATAGACTGGATTGACTGAGTATTAGAAGATATTACAGAACAAAAAAAATCAGAAGAAGCTTTGAAAAATTCTCAACGTAAATTATTTCATATCATAGATTTTTATCCAGATGCAACAATTGTTATAGATAAAGAATGAAAAATAATAGCTTGGAATAAGGCTATTGAAAAAATGACATGATGTAGTGCAAGAAACATGATTTGAAAATGAAATCATGAATATGCTCTTCCATTTTTTAATAGGAGAATACCTATTTTAATAGATATAGCATTACAATTTGATAATAAAAAGAAAGATAATTTTGAAGAAAGATATCTAGATATTAAATTTAGTAAAGATTGTTTGGAATGAATAACAGAAAATGCATTTTTAAAATGAAAAAAGGTTTTTTTATATTGAAGAGCTAGTCCTTTAAGAGATGAAAATTGAAAAATTATTTGAGCAATAGAATCAATAAGAGATATTACAGATGCAAAACTTGCAGATGAAAAACTCAAAGAAAGTGAGGAAAGATCAAAAGTTCTTTTATCTAATTTACCAGATTGTATTTTTATTCACAATAAATGAATTATTACTTACTGAAATAAAGCAATGATGGAAGTAATGGCTTGTGATGAAAAAGAGTTAATTTGAACTCATGTAAATAATTACATATTAGAAGAATACAAAGAGTTAGTCAAAGAAAATATAAAAAAAAGGTATATGTGAATACCTGTTGATGATTATGAAATTAAAATAAGAAATAAAAATTGAAAAATATTTACAGTAATAGTAAGAGCAGAAGTAATTTATCAAAACCAAGAAATGAATATATTAACGGTTCTTATAGATATAACTGAACGCAATGATATGGAAAAAGAGTTGATAGATTTGAATAAAAACCTAGAAAAAAAAGTTGAAGAAAAAATTAATGAAATAGAAATAAACAAATATGAAAGTTTAAATGCATACAAAAATTTTGTAGAAGATATGAGCGAAGCCGTAATTATTATAGATAGTAACCAAAAAATTGTTTACATAAATAAAAAAACAGCAGAAATAACTTGATATCTTTTAGAAGAAATTATAAATAATTCTGTATATTCTTTTTGTGATAAAAAAGATATTTCTTCTATTCAACAAAGCGTTGGTAAGATTATTAGCCAAGGATCATATTCTTTATATGTATGAAAAATTATAAGTAAAAATTGAAAAAAAATTCCTGTTCAGATAACATGAATGAGATTTATACATTGAATGATAATTGCTATAATTCAGGACTTGACTGAATTAAAAGAATATGAAAATAGAGCTAAGTATTTGGAAGAATTAAATAGAACAAAAGATGACTTTTTAAATATTGCAAGTCACGAACTTAGAACTCCTATGACTTCAATTAAATGATATTTATCAATGATAAAGGAATGAGATTATGGAAAAATTGATGATACATTAAAAAATCCAATTGATATAATGTATAAAAGTGCGGATAGATTAATAAAATTAGTTAATGATATGTTAGACATTTCAAAACTAGAATCATGAAATATGACATTTAATAATGTAATTTTTAGTTTAAAAGATTTTTTTGAATGAATTTATGCAGAAAATTTTGCTTATGCAAAAGAAAAAAACTTAAATTTTATTTTGGACATGCCTAATGATGATATAAAAATTAATTCTGATATAGATAAATTTAAACAAATAATTACTAATTTAATATGAAATGCTTTTAAATTCACACTAGAAAACGGCAATGTAGTGATTAAATGGTACTTAATTGATAAAAATAATGTGAGAATAGAAATAATAGATTCTTGAATATGAATTAATAAAGCTAATTTTGAAAGAATTTTTACAAAATTCGGACAAGAATGAAATACTTTAAATAGGGAATATGGAGGTACAGGATTATGACTTCCTATTTCTCGAGAATTAATAAAAAAATTATGATGAGACGATTTATACTTAGAAAGTGAATTAAATAAAGGTTCAAAATTTTATTTTAATTTTCCTATAGTTTTTTAATAATTTTGTCAAATATTTTATCTATGAAATTTTTTGTGAATTTCCTTGAGTTTTGGGTTAGTAACATGTGTATAAACTTGAGTTGTTGTAATATTTTTATGTCATAGAAGTTCTTGAATAGCTCTAATATCAGCTCAATTTTCTAATAGAGTAGTAGCGAATGAATGACGTAGTGTATGAGCAGAAACATCTTTTAAAATTCAAGCTTTAAGAGCATAATTTTTAATCATGTTGGTAATATAAAATCTAGAAAGTCTTAATTTTTCTCAATCTAAACTGTTAAATTCTTTTAAATGATGATTTATAAATAGGGGAGAGAGATTATCAGATCTTGCATTTAAATATGATTTAATTATATCTCTTGATTCATTCGTAAGATAAACAATTCTTACTTTTCATCATTTTCAACGAACAGCAAATTCTTGTTTTTCTAAGTTTACATCACGAATATTTAAAGCTACAAGCTCAGATATACGAAGACCAGTAGAGTAAATACATTCCATAATAGCTAAATCTCTAATTCATTGAATTGTACCAATATTTGGAGTTTCAAAAATTAATCTAACTTCATCTTTATTTAAAAATTCAACTTTTCGTTCTTCCTGTTTTATTAAATCAATCAAAACAGGATCAATTGCTTCTTGTCATGATTTTTTAATATATTTAAAAAATGCTCGCAAGGTAATCATATAAGCGTTTACTGTCTTAATATTAAGTCTATTTTGGCTCAAATCCCATCTAAAATTATTTAAAAGTTCCATATTAATATC